>CAZMDD010000047.1:0-30440 GCA_964565065.1 uncultured Caldilineales bacterium
GCCAGCAGCAGGATGAGTAGCAGGGGAAGAAGATAGCGATTGATGGTCAAGTGTGGTTCATCTGAGGGGCGTGTTTGCATTTAGGATAGTTGGTTTTGGTCTTGAAGGCAACTTTGTTTGAAACTGCCAGACGTCGGCAATTTGGTGTATAATGCCCTCATGCCGTGGCAAACTTTTATCCTTCATGCCCGCGAGATGGGCGTTTCTCTTTCGCCCGAGCAGTTTGCGCTGTTTCGTGCTTACACCGAACGTCTGCTCGCGGCCAACCGTCGCATCAATCTCACCGCTTTGCGCGATGAAACTGCGCTGATTCGCAAATTCCATTTGGATGCACTGGCGTTGCTGCCAGTTATCGCCCGGTACGCGGGCCAAACGCCCGACACATTGCGCACGCAGGCGTGGCTGGCCGCGGATGTAGGCTCCGGCGGGGGCGCCCCCGCACTGCCTCTGAGTATTCTTTGGCCCGAGCTACGCTACACCCTAATCGAATCCATTGCCAAAAAGGCTCGTTTTTTGGCCGAGACCGCCAGCGCATTGGGATTGGAGGTTTCGGTGCTGACTTTGCGGGCCGAGGACGCGGGCCAGATACTCGCGCATCGGCAGCGGTATCATCTGGTTACGGCCCGAGCTGTAGCCGCATTGCCCACCCTGGTGGAATTGACCCTGCCCCTGGCCGCGGTGGGCGGGCTCATCCTGTTACCCAAAGGCCCCAAAGCACCCGATGAAGTCGCCGCGGCTGCCGCGGCCATAACATTGCTGGGAGGCAAGTTGGCGGGCGTAGAAAGGGTGACCATACCAGACACGCCCGAAGAACGTCAGGTGGTGGTTATCGAAAAAGTGGCAGAGACCCCGAAGCGCTATCCACGGCGCGCCGGTGTGCCCGGGCGCCGCCCTCTGCACTCAAAAGCCTTGTCTCAGTCCTCATCAAAGCCCAACGCATCATTCACGATGTAGAGCGGGCGCTGTTTGACCTCATCATAAATGCGGCCCAGATATTCGCCGATGATGCCCAACGAGATGAGCTGGATGCCGCCCAAAAAGAGAACCATGACCAGGGTCGTGGCTTGTCCTTCGAAGGCGTGGCTACCGGAAAGACGCCAGACAATGGTGAGCAAAATGCCCAAAACACTCAGCCCGGCAATGATAAATCCCAGATAAGTGGCCAGTTGCAGGGGCAAATATGAAAACGAGGTGATGCCATCCAATGCAAAACGAAGCATTTTGCTCAGAGGATACTTGGTTTCACCCGCAAAACGCTCTTCACGCACATATTCCACACCTGTTTGCTTGAACCCAATCCACACCGAGAGCCCGCGCATAAAGCGATGATGTTCGCGGATGCGGCGCAGCGTATCCACAGCCTTACGATCCAAAAGCCGAAAATCGCCCGTATCCAGGGGAATATCCACCCCCGTAATTTTGTTGATGATGCGATAGAAGATCTTAGCCGTTGCCAGCTTGAACCAGGTTTCCCCTTTGCGCTGCTTGCGGATGGCGTAAATGACTTCGTAACCCTCTCGCCATTTGGCTACCATATCCAGAATGACACCGGGTGGGTCTTGCAAATCGGCATCGATGATGACCACAGCTTGCCCTTGTGCGTAATCGGTTCCCGCAGTAATGGCGATTTGATGCCCGAAGTTGCGCGAAAAATTGACAATACGCACCCGTTCATCCTTTTGGCGCAGTTCCTGCATGATTTCATAGGAGCGATCCCAGCTTCCATCATTCACCAGCACCAATTCCCAGGTTCCATCCAGAGCGGTCATGGTTTCGGAAATGCGGTTATAGAGTTCGTGGAGAATCGCCTCTTCGTTGTAAACGGGCGCTACGATAGACAAAGTTGGGCGCTGGATAGCATTTTCTGGCATGAGAACAGCTCCAATGAGCGGAAAAGCAAGCGGTGCGGGATGCGGCGGCCCTGCCATCAGGCTGCGGCCAATCGTTACGCTATTTTACTGTAACGACTAACGTACCCGACTTCAATCACCACAAAGACACTAAGAACACCAAGCATTTCAAAACTTTTTCTTTCTTTGTGCCTTCGTGGCTTCGTGTCTTAGTGGTTTCTAGCCTGGCTACCTTAGTAGTAACATTTTACCACAAACTTACCAAAAGAGATTGCCGGCGCAGGCTCTTGGGTGCGTTTCAAAATTGGGGCAGGCATTGTAAAACCCGCCGGATTGCGAATCCGGCTCCGCAGCGGGGCTCTCCAGGGCAGATTCGTCATCCGCCCGGCCAAAAAATAAAAGCGCCCCCAAACTAAAACGCACCCCAGCCTCTTTGTTTTAGATGATGAGCATGGCATCGCCAAAGGAGAAGAAGCGATAGCCGTTGGTCAACGCTTCGCGGTAGGCTCGTTTGATGTTTTCCTGTCCGGCAAAGGCTGAAACCAGCATGAGCAGGGTGGATTTGGGCAGATGGAAGTTGGTGAGCATGACATTGGTGGCCCGGAAATGATGCCCGGGCGTGATGAAAAGATCGGTTTCACCGCTAAACGCGCCCACCGTTTTCCAGCCGCACACCAAATTGGGAGGCGCAGGATCGCTGGGTTTGAGGCCCAGTGGAATTTTGGCCGCAGTTTCCAGCACGCGCACACTGGTGGTGCCAATGGCCACAATGCGCCCGCCCGCCAGCCGAGTATCATTGATGAGCCGGGCGGTGGTATTGGTCATCTCCATCCACTCGCTATGAATTTTGTGCTCCAGCGCATTCTCCTCTTTGACTGGCTGAAAAGTTCCCAAACCTACGTGCAGGGTGACATAAGCAAACTGAATGCCGCGGCTGCGCAAATCCATAAGCAATTCGCCGGTAAAATGCAGACCCGCGGTGGGTGCGGCCACCGCACCCTCTTTGTAGCCATAAATGGTTTGATAGCGTTCAGGGTCTTGCAGGGGCTGGTGGATGTAGGGGGGCAGGGGAATTTGCCCGATGTCCTCCAGCACCACGTCCAGATCCTGATCAAAGCTGACCAGCCGCTTGGGGCCTTCCAGCTCCGCTTCGATGGTGGCCGTTACTTGCGGGCCCGAGTCATTGTCGATGATGATTTTTTTGCCGGTTGTCAGATTTTTGCCCCGCACCAGGGCTTCCCAGCGCCCCTCATCCTGCGGGCGCAGCAAAAAGACTTCGGCCTGCCCCCCAGTTTCTTTGCGGCCCAGCAGTCGGGCGGGGATCACGCGGGTATCGTTGAGCACCAGCAAATCGCCCGGTTTGAGATAATCGACAATATCCAGAATGCGCTTGTGTTCCAGTTCGCCTGTCTGGCGATGTAGCACCATCATGCGGGCGTGGTCGCGCGGCTCCACGGGCGTTTGGGCAATGCGCTCAGGCGGAAGTTGATAATCGTAATCTGCAGTGCGGATTATTTGGGGTTGGGCGATGGGGGTGGACTCTGAGGGTGCGGGGGTGTTCGTGGTGGTAAAAATTTGCATGGTGATGAGGGTGGAGCGTGAAGAGATTAGAAGCTATGCTTGGCGGGCGGCCTGCACCAGTGCTTTGAACAAATTTCGGTGTTCAGTAGGCAGCTCGAACATGCGCTCGGGATGCCACTGCACGCCCAAAAAGAAAGGATGTGCGGGCAACTCCAGCACATCCGCCTCGACATGCACCGAATCCATCTGCGTTCCGGCAATTTCCTGCCCGAAGAACTTGGGATGCACATCGCCGTCACGGGATACTCGTTATAGTTTATGACAATTGCTACGCAAAGCAAAATCGCCAACCCCAGCATGGGAATTGGCGATTGCTTTAAGCTGAAGTCTTGGACAGCGTCTTCAGACAACTGGTGCAAATATGAATGCGGCGTACCTGGCCGTTGATTTGCACTTTACGTTTTTGGACGTTAGCATTGAAGCGACGCTTGACATGGCGTTGCGAGAAGCTAACATGGTTGCCAAACTGAGGACCTCGTCCGCAAATTTCACATTTTGCCATGATTCATTCTCCAAAATATAGCAATTGATTGCTTTCAAAGCGGGACAAAAGCGATGTCTGGCAGAAAGCCAGGTCATGCGCCAAATAAAAGCCCCGGTTCGGGGCGCAACACATACTTTAACACAGCCTTCATAGTCACGCAAATTTTTGTCTCTGTGTGGCTGGCGCTGAAACAAGATTGCAGCGCTTTTTGTCATCCTGTACCTTTCTCGGCCATCTCCTCCTAGATTCATAAGTGGCCTGGACAGTTCGCTCTGGATGGCGGTGAACGGTTACCATCAGCCAAAAAGAACCACCACCCAAACACCTCTCCCCCGATTCAGCAACAATAGGCACATGGATTTTAGGAAAAAAGTCATAAATTTATCAAAATTCATCTCAAAATTAACAAAAATGGTGTATAATGGGGACAATCTAACATAATTCAGACAGCATCCAGCGCCCGTAGCGCTTTGTCGCCGCGATTTGCGCAGCGCGTGCCCCATTTATCCGAACTTTTGCCATGAGAAACATTCACATCGTCACCGACAGCAGTGCCCATCTCACCCCCGAAGAGATCGAAAAGTACAACATTTCTATCATTCCCCTGCGCATCCGCATTGGCGACAAAATTTACAAAGAGCTAACCGAACTTTCCTATGAGGATTATTTTCATCAACTCGACCAAGCCAATCCTTTGCCCGTTACCGAAGCGCCACAACTGCAAGAACTGATTGATCTCTACTATCAGCTCAGCCAGGAAGCGGATCACATCATTTCGATTCACACCTCGCGTAAGCTGAATGGCGTGGTGGATGTGGCCCGCACCGCAGCAGGGAGCATCCGCAGCCATACCCGCATTACCGTTATCGATAGCGAGACCTTGAGTCGCGGCCTGGGCGTAATCGTGCTGAAAGCCGCGGAGATGGCGCAAGCGGGCGCTGATGCGCAGGAAATAGGCCGTGAAATTCGCGGGCGGATTCCTGCTGTTTTTCTGGCCTTCCTCACATCCGACCTGAATTATCTTGAGCGGGATGGCCGCTTGCGTAAATCGCAGGCTTGTTTGGGGGGTATGTTGGGGATTCGGGCCATGGTGGAGACCCGAGAGGGCAATTTGCTGGTGATGGACAAGGCACGGGATGCTGTAGGGGCAGTGGACAAGCTTTACGATTACATCAGCGAATTTGCTTATCTTGAAGAGATTGCGCTGTTGCAGCACAACAATGTGCGCGAAGCCACCGCCCTGCTTAAACGCCTGGAAGACCTGCGTCCCGAAATCAACATTTTTACCGATGTCTACGATGCCACCCTGGCCTCCTTTATCGGGCCCAATGCCATGGGGGTGATTGTACGCGAAGCGTATTGATGAATGCCTGAGGCTGGTGACTTCTTGGACAGGGCTTTTTGCATTCCCCGCCGGAATAGCATACAATGCACTTACACCCGGCGCAGGTTGCCGGGGATTTTTGTGTCTTCAACAGGACGATAGAGGATGGGGCACAGACGATGGAACAACGACCGGTCGTCTTCCGTCCATCCCCTATCGTTATTTTTTTCCAACGTACATCTGTGTAACCAATCCTATGCCCGAATACCGAAACGACATCCGCAACATCGCCATCATTGCCCATGTAGACCATGGCAAAACGACGCTGGTGGATGGCATGTTGCAGCAATCCCATGTTTTTCATAGCAATCAGCAAGTAACGGAACGCATTCTCGATTCCAATGATTTGGAGCGGGAGCGCGGCATCACCATCCTTGCCAAAAACACCGGCATCCAATACAAAGGAACCACCATCAATATCGTTGATACCCCAGGCCATGCCGATTTTGGTGGCGAAGTAGAGCGGGTGATGAACATGGTGGATGGTGTGCTGCTGCTGGTGGATGCGGTGGAAGGCCCCATGCCGCAAACCCGCTTTGTGTTGCGTCAGGCCATCGAAAAAGGGCATAAAGCCATTGTTGTGGTCAATAAAATCGATAGGCCCGCGGCCCGTCCCGAAGAGGTTATCAACGAAACTTTTGATCTCTTCATCGACCAGGGCGCCAGCGATGAACAGGTCGATTTTCCCATCATCTACACCATTGCCCTGGAAGGCCGGGCCGGTTACGAGCCTGATTCGCTGCAAGATGACCTCACGCCCCTGTTCGACACCATCCTCGAACATTTGCCCGCACCGCAGGTCGAGATGGACGCGCCAGCTCGTTTGCTGGTAACCACATTGGATCACAGCAACTACGTGGGCAAAATCGCAGTAGGACGTCTTTCTAGTGGCACGTTGCGCAAAGGGCAGCAAGTGGTGCGCATCGACCGGGAAGGCCAACAGATTGCGGGCAAAATTACCCAGGTCTTTGTTTTCCGCAATTTGCAGCGCATCGAGCAGGAGGAAGTGACCGCGGGTGACATTGTAGCGGTGGCGGGTCTGCCCGAGGTGGGCATCGGTGAAACCATCGCCGATGTCAATGATCCCCGGCCTTTGCCTCCCATCAGTGTCGAGGCGCCCACCGTACGCATGACCTTCAGCATCAACGATAGTCCCTTTACCGGGCGCTCGGGCCAATTTGTCACCAGTCGCCAATTGCGGGAACGTCTTTTTCGTGAGCTTGAAAAGAATGTGGCCATGCGTGTGGCGGAGACCGATAGCGCTGATCGGTTTGTTGTCTCGGGCCGGGGTGAATTGCACCTGGCCATTCTCATCGAAACCATGCGCCGGGAGGGCTACGAATTTTCGGTTAGCCGCCCCGAAGTCATCATGGAAGAAACACCTGAGGGCAAAAAAGAGCCGGTAGAACATGTTTTCATCGAAGTTCCCAACGATTATTTGGGCGTTGTTACCGAAATGATGGCCCGCCGGCGTGGTCACATGCTGGATATGCGCTACGGCGATGATGGTACGGTTTATCTGGAATATCACATCCCCACCCGCGGTCTGCTGGGTTTTCGGCAGCCATTCCTTACCGCCACGCGCGGCACCGGCATTTTGCACACCCTGTTCCACGGCTTCGAGCCTTACATGGGCGATATTCCTGGCCGGGAGCGAGGCTCGCTGATTGCGCTGGAAACAGGTGCCGTTACCAGTTATGCACTCATCAATGCCCAACAGCGGGGTGTGCTTTTTGTAAAACCTGGTGATGAGGTGTATGCTGGACAAGTCACGGGCCAACACGCCCGCGGCGACGATTTGGTCATCAATGTGTGCAAAACCAAACACCTTACCAACCATCGCAAAGCCTTTGCCGATATTAGCGCCGGACTCACGCCACCCCACCAATTTTCGCTGGATGAGGCCATTGAATACCTCAGCGATGACGAATTGCTGGAAGTCACGCCCGATGCGCTGCGCATCCGCAAAAAAGAGCTGGATCACAACGCCCGCGGCAAAGCCATCAAAAGCAAAAAGAAGCAAGCTGCAAGCGCTCGGGCCTGATGAGCTGTAATCATTGATAATCATATCGCCATGGTAAATAATCTCTGAAAAGGCTACTACTAAGGTAGCCCGGCTAGAAACCACGAAGATACGAAGCCACAAAGGCACGAAGAAAGAAAAAACTTCCCCTCTTCGGCGCCTTCGAGCCTTCGTGCAAAGGATTGAAAGGCACTACCTGTATCGTTACTTGCCATGTGATATCATCGCCACATGATAGAACGCTTGCGCCCCCTCCATCCTGACGAAGTTTTGCTGGAAAAACATTCATCCTTTTAATGAATCTGCTGCTCATCAGTTTGGCAAACGCAAAGCTGCTCTTGAACAACATAGCGCCCGTTTGGCCGACCTGGATTTGCAGATTGCCAGCATTGCACTTACCAACAACCTTCCATTCATCACTCACAACACCTGCCACTTTGCCAGCATCCCCGGCTTGCAACTGGATGACTGGTTGGCCTGAATGCCTGTGATTCTTCTCGACAAACCCTACGTTTCCAGTTTTCTCAAAAACACACTGGGCCGCTACCAGTTTCCGGTAGTGACTACCCCTGCAGCCACCCCCTTTTTAGAGCCGCAAATCCCCACCATTGGTGAGGATGAAGCCATTGCTCGGGCCCGGGCAGCCGCCCATCCCCGCCTGTACACCAACTCCGAAAACGCTATCGGCTGGATTGCCCAAAACCTGGGCTTTAGCGATTTGCCCGATAAAATCGATCTTTTCAAAAACAAGCTACGCTTCCGGCAACTGCTGCAAGAGGAATATCCCCACTTTTATTTTCGGGGCATTTCAGATACGGGCCTAGACACTTTGGACATTGCATCGGTTCCTGTGCCTTTCATCATCAAACCCGCGGTGGGATTTTTTAGCATGGGGGTTTATCAGGTGAGCGCACCCGAAGATTGGCCGCAAACATTGGCTGCCATTCATGCCGAAATCGAAATGGTGCGCCATCTTTACCCGCCCCAAGTTATGGATGCCTCGCAATTCATCATCGAGGAGATGATCCCGGGCGACGAATATGCCATCGACGCCTGGTTCGATGAAGAGGGACAGCCACACATCGTGGGCATCTACAAACACCTCTTCTCTTCCGAGGCCGATACCAGCGATCGTGTCTATGTCACCTCTCGCCACATCATCGAAACCAACCTGCCCCGATTTACCGATTTTCTGACAACCATCGGGCGCTTGGCCGATGTACGCAACTTTCCGCTGCACGCAGAGCTACGTCTGAGTCCCGAGGGCGTGCTGCAACCCATCGAAATCAATCCCATGCGCTTTGGCGGCTGGTGTACCACCGCCGACATGACCGCCCGCTCCTTTGGCCTGAATCCCTATCAATCTTATCTGCAAAACCAGCCTCCCAACTGGCCCGAGTTGCTCGAAAGCAAGGGAGATGAAGTTTACGCCATGATTGTGCTGGATAACAGTACCGGTATTCCCGGCGATGACATTCGCCAGTTCGAATACGATCGGGCCACACTCTCGTTTGATCGCGTGCTGGAAGTGCGCCCGTTGGATTGGCGAACCTGGCCCGTTTTTGGGTTTTTGTTTGTGCAAACCGATAGTGAAGATGCCTGCGAGCTGCGTCATCTGCTGAATTCCGACTTGCGTGAATTTGTGGTGAGAAGGGATGCCACTATTTGATAACGATCCCGCCCGCTTCGATGCCGCGTTGCTGCGGTTTCAGCGCCCGCACATTCTGCAAAGCAGCCAATGGGCCCATTTCAAAGCGCCCATTTGGTCGGTGCAGCGTCAGGTGTGGGGGGATGAGGCATCGCCGCTGGCCGCGGCCAGCATTCTCACCCGCAAGCTGGGCCCGCTCCCCATCCGCATTCAATATGCGCCCAAAGGTCCCGTGGTGCGCCCGGAGCTGGCAGCCTGGCACAAAGTGCTGCCCGAGCTGGAAGCTCATGCCCGGGCCAGCAAGGCACTCTTCATCAAAATCGATCCCGACATAGATGCCGAGAGCGCATTGGGGCGGGCGTTGATAGCCTTGCTGCAACAACGCGGCTGGGTGTTCAGCGCCGATCAAGTGCAATTTCGCAACACCGTACTTTCAGATTTAAGCGTAGGCGAAGAAATGTTGCTGGCCAGCATGAAACAAAAAACTCGCTACAACATCCGTTTAGCTGGGCGGCGTGGCGTAGTGGTGGCCCCCAGCGGCGATTTTGATACCTTTTACGAACTTTACGCCGAAACCGCGGCCCGCGATGGCTTCCTCATCCGCCCGCGGGCCTACTATTTGCAAGTGATGCGAACTTTGCAACGTGCGGGCATGGGGCAATTATTGCTGGCCCGTGTTGAAAAAGCACCGGTGGCTGGCCTGTTCCTGTTCCGATTCGGGCCCACAGCCTGGTATTTTTACGGCGCATCCAGCAGCCAGGGACGCCGCAACATGCCCACCTATTTGCTGCAATGGGAGGCCCTGCGCTGGGCCATGGCACAAGGTTGCACCACTTATGATTGGTGGGGCGCACCCAACGAGCTGGACGAGAGCGATCCCATGTGGGGCGTGTATCGTTTTAAGGAGGGCTTTGGCGGACGCTTCACCCGCTGGATTGGCGCCTGGGACTACGCCCCTAATCGGATGTTGTATCGGACCTACACCGGAGCCATGCCCAAAGTGCTGGACTTGATGCGGCGGCGACATGGGTAGGATGGAAGTAGATTAGCAAAACGACAGGTCCCACACGTACAGCTCCCCAATCACCCCCGAGGCTCCCTTGAATCTTACGCCCGAAGCCCGCATTCACGAAATCCTCCGTCGCCTGGAGGCGGCGCACCCGGACGCGCACTGCGAACTGACGCATGACGACCCCTGGCAGCTTTTGGTGGCCACCATCCTCTCCGCCCAATGCACCGATGAGCGGGTGAACAAAGTCACACCGGTGCTGTTCGAGCGCTTTCCCACGCCGCGGGCCATGGCCGATGCCGACCGGGCGGAGATCGAGGCCATCGTGCGGCCCACGGGCTTCTATCGCAACAAGGCCCGCTTCATCCACGAGGCCAGCCAGCGCATCGCCTACGACTACCACGGCAAAATTCCACCCGACATGCAGCACTTGCTAAAACTGCCGGGCGTGGCCCGCAAAACTGCCAACGTGGTTTTGGGCGTAGGCTTCAACATCGCTGATGGCGTGGTGGTGGATACCCATGTCAAACGCATCGCCAAGCGCCTGGGCCTGACCCGGCACACCGACCCCAAAAAAGTCGAGCGAGATTTGATGGCGCTGGTTCCCCGCAGCCACTGGATTGCGATTTCGCACTTGCTGATTTTCCACGGGCGGCGCATCTGCAAAGCTCGTAAACCAGCTTGCCAACATTGCCCCCTGGCCGACCTTTGCCCCTCGGCCATGTGAGCCTGCTCGCGCTCCCACCGCACCGCCAGCGTTATTCATTTTTGACACACCCCTAACGCTGTGCTAAACTGGGCTGTTGTATTTGACAACGCTATAATCGACTGGATTCTCATCCAGAGGGGACGAGGGACCGGCCCGACGACTCCCCGGCAACCATCTGCCATGCTATCTTCGCAGAAGCGGTGCCAATTCCGGCAGGCGGCGTAAACCCCTGAAAGATGAGAGCTATGGCTCAGTCTTTGCCTGACGCGCCCCTCCGGGCGTGTTTTTTTTATGTTGCCAACGTCTCACGCTGTCGTGCTGGCTCATAGCCCATCCCTTCTCACGCTTCATCTCTTCATTTTTTTGCCCATGCCCATTGAACTGGTCATTCTCGATGTCGATGGCGTTCTCAAAGAGGTCGTTGACCCTTACAGCTTGCTTCACCGTCATTTTGGCACATCCGAAGCAGGCAGGCGCCATTTTCAGGCCTTTGTGGCGGGTAACATCACCTACCACGAATTTGCACAACTGGATGCCTGGGCCTGGCACGGGCGCACCGTGGCCGAAGCCAAAGCCATTTTGCGGCAAACCCCCTATGTGCCTGGCGCATTCGAGATGGCCGCGGGCCTGCGCCAGCGGGGCATCCCCAGTGTATTGCTTAGTTCCGGCTTTGATGTCAATGTCGAGGATGTTGCCGCAGATTTGCAGGCGGATGCCTGGCATGCCAACATCTTGCACCGCGACCGCGGGCGCATCGTAGGACGCATGACTGTGCGCGTGCCCTACGCAGGCAAAGGCCCGCTGGTGCAAGAAATCATTCGCCGCCGAGGCATTGACCCAGCTCATGTCCTGGCCGCGGGCGATTCTGAAACTGATATTCTTGCTTTTGAGCAGGTGGGGCACGCCATTGCGGTGCGTCCTCGCTCCCAGGCAGTCAGCCGGGCGGCGGATGCGGTCATGGCCGATCTAACCGAGTTCATAGCATTCATCGACAGCATTCAGGAATAGAATCAGGACGATCCTACTCTACTCCTATTCCTACTCCCAATCCCAATCCCATTCCCATTCCCAATCCTACAACCATGTCTATTATTGTTACCGGCTCCATCGCTTGGGATTATCTCATGCGCTTTCCCGGCTATTTCAAAGAACACATCCTGGCCGGACAAGACAAAATTTCGCTTAGTTTTTTGGTGGATGAAAAAGAACGGCATCGTGGCGGCACTGCCCCCAACATCGCCTATAATTTGGCCCTGTTGGGCGAACGCCCTCGAATCGTGGGGGCTGCGGGCCTTGATTTCAAGGATTACAAGGCCTGGCTGGAATCGGTCGGCATCGACACCTCGCTCATCCGCGTGTTCCCGGATGAGTTCACCGCCACCTTCAGCGTCATCACCGATCTCGAACATAATCAGATTGCCAGTTTTCATACCGGTGCAATGGCTCGGGCCCGAGAAATCGACTTGCGCGAGATCGGAGCCGAGAGCATTGATTGGGTCATCATCTCGCCCGATGACCCCGTAGCCATGGAAAACCACAGCCAGGCTTGCCGCGACATGGGCGTCAACTTCATTTATGATCCCAGTCAGCAATTGGCCCGCATCTCTGGCGATGAATTCATGCGCAGCTTGCAGGGAGCTCATGTGCTTACGGTTAATGATTATGAGCTGGAAATGGCCAAAAAGCTTTCTGGCCTGGATGAAGCAGGTCTACTGGCGCTAGTCGAGGCCATTGTTGTTACCCGCGGGCCCGATGGCGCCAGCGTGCTCACTCGCGCGGGCGAAGTGCGCGTGCCCGCTGCGCAGCCGGAGGCCGTGCGCGAGCCCACCGGCGTGGGTGATGCTTTTCGCGCCGGCCTGCTGGTGGGCCTAAAAGCTGGCTACGATTGGGAAACCATCCTCAAACTGGGCAACAGCAGTGCCGTTTACGTCATCGAGCAAATGGGAACCCAGAACCACGCCTACACCCGGGCCGAATTCCTGGCACGCGTCCGACAAAACTACGGCGACTTGCCGATTCTGGAAGCATGTTGTCAGGAATAATTTGTTGACAGATGTTACACGGTTGAGAGCTATCCCTTTTGTTGCCTGCCCAGCAGAGAACCAGCGCCTTGCTTGAGAATCAGGCGGGCAATCGTTTGGTGCGCAACATGATTTATTGAGATGCTACAGCTCTCTCCCCCTTCTCCCAAACTGTAAAATTCTACGAATTCTTTCACTACAAAAAAAAACGTTACGACTAAGGTCGCCCGGCTAGAAAGCACTAAGACACGCAGCCACAAAGAAAAAGGTTTGAAATTCTTGCTGTTCTTAGTGTCTTTGTGGTGATTGAAGTCGGGTACGTTAGTCGTTGCAAAAAGATACTGATTACCAACCGTTTCATACAGGAGTCCTACATGACCGCAAAAGATTTTCACGTTAAAGATATAAACCTGGCCGAACGAGGCATGTTCCGCATGCAATGGGCCGCCAAAGAGATGCCTGTCCTGGATCTCATCGAAAAACGCTTCAAAGAAGAACGCCCCTTCGAGGGCATCCGCATCGGTGCTGCCATGCACGTCACCTCCGAAACTGCCAACCTTATGCGCATCTTGCTGGCTGGTGGTGCCGAAGTGGCCCTGTGCGCCAGTAACCCTCTGAGCACCCAGGATGACATTGCCGCGGCCCTGGTTTCTTACTACGAAATGCCCGTTTACGCAGTCAAAGGTGAGACCAACGAAGAATACCATCAGCACATGAGCGCGGTGGTCGATACCCGTCCCAACATCACCATGGATGACGGCATGGATTTGGTGGCCATGCTGCACACCAAACGCAGCGATTTGCTCTCCAATGTCATTGGTGGCACCGAAGAAACCACCACCGGTGTTATCCGTCTGAAAGCAATGGCGGCCCAGGGACAACTGCGTTTTCCGGTGGTAGCTGTAAACGACGCCGAAACCAAGCACTTCTTCGATAATCGTTATGGCACAGGCCAGAGCACCATGGATGGCCTGCTGCGGGCCACCAATGTGCTGCTGGCTGGCAAAACTTTTGTTGTGGGCGGCTACGGCTGGTGCAGCAAGGGCATTGCCATGCGAGCCAAAGGCATGGGCTCCAATGTCATTGTCACCGAGGTAGACCCGCTGCGGGCGCTGGAAGCTGTGATGGATGGCTTCCGTGTGATGCCCATGCAGCAAGCAGCCCAGGAAGGCCACATCTTTGTCAGTGCCACCGGCGATATGCACGTGCTGAACACCAACCATTTCGAGGTCATGCGCGATGGCGCTATCTTGGCTAACAGCGGTCATTTCGATATCGAAATCAACATGGCTGGCCTGCGCGAGATGGCTGTAAAAGTCACCCGGGTACGTGATTTCCTGGATGAATACACCCTGGCCGATGGTCGCCGCATTTACGTGGCGGGCGAAGGGCGCCTGGTCAACCTGGCCGCGGCCGAGGGACATCCCAGCGCAGTCATGGATATGAGCTTTGCCAATCAGGCTCTGGCTGCCGAATATCTGCTCAAGCAAAAGGGCAAGCTGGAAGGTAAGGTTTATGATGTCCCTCGTGAAATCGATAACGCCATTGCCGCACTCAAACTGGAAGCCATGGGCATTGGCATCGACACCCTGACCCCCGAACAGGAAGAATATCTGAACTCCTGGACTGTCGGAACCTGAGCGTAAAGGTTTATCTCATGCAGTCCATTACTGTTCGAGCGTTTTTTACCGGTATCAATGCGGGAACGCCCGCAGTTTGTCTATTTAGTCTTTCAAACTACTCAACTCCATCAAGGAGGCAGCCATGAGCACAACTTTCATGCTCTCCCCCAAGCTCTTCTTCACCAGTGAATCTGTGACCGAAGGGCATCCCGATAAAATGTGTGACCAGATTAGCGATGCCGTGCTGGATGCTATCCTGGCCCAGGACCCCATGGCCCGCGTGGCCTGCGAAACTGCAACCAAGACCGGTTTTGTTATGCTTTTGGGCGAAATCACCACCACCGCGGATATTGACTACGATGATTTGGTGCGCAAAACAGTGCGCGAAATCGGCTACACCGATAGCGCCTACGGCTTCGATGCCGACACCTGCGCGGTGCAAGTTGCCATTGCCCGCCAATCGCCCGATATTGCCATGGGTGTAGACAAAGCGCTGGAAGCCAAACAAGGCAAGATGACTGATGAAGAAATTGCAGCCACCGGCGCTGGCGATCAGGGCATGATGGTAGGCTTTGCTTGTAACGAAACCCCCGAACTCATGCCCCTGAGCATCAGTTTGGCCCACAAACTCACCCGCCGCCTGACCGAAGTGCGCAAAAATGGCACATTGCCCTACCTGCGCCCGGACGGCAAAAGCCAAGTAACAGTGGAATATGCCTACGGTCAGCCGCAACGTGTAGATACCGTGGTCATCTCGACCCAGCACGCCCCCGATGTCTCGCAGGAACAACTGCGTGAAGACATCATCGAGCAGGTAATCAAGCCTGTGGTGGGTGGCCAGTGCGATGAAGACACCAAAATCTTTGTGAATCCCACCGGGCGCTTTGTAACGGGCGGCCCCATGGGCGATGCCGGGCTCACCGGGCGCAAGATTATTGTAGACACCTACGGCGGCGTCGGGCGTCATGGCGGCGGCGCATTCTCGGGCAAAGATCCCACGAAGGTGGATCGTTCGGGCGCTTATGCCGCGCGCTGGGTGGCCAAAAATGTGGTGGCCGCGGGCCTGGCCGATCGTGTCGAGATCCAGCTTTCCTACGCCATTGGCGTTGCCGAGCCTCTGAGCATCAGCATCGAAACCTTTGGCACGGGCAAAGTGGATGATGAACTCATCGAAAAGCTGGTGCGAGAACACTTTGATTTGCGCCCGGGCGCTATCATCAATGATCTTGATTTGCGTCGCCCCATCTTCCAGCAGACCGCTGCTTACGGTCACTTTGGCCGCACCGACATCGATTTGCCCTGGGAGCGCACCAACAAGGCAGAGGTGCTGAAGCAGGCTGCTGCGCTCTAGACATAAACTGACGATGGCAACTTTTTGCCTCACAACAAAAACGCATCCCCCTGGAAACGGGTGGGATGCGTTTTGTTTTGGGAAGGGCGGGCTGGCCGCATTAGGCATTCGTTACGGCAACACTACGCCCATGTGGCGCCAAATGTTCTGAGCCAAAGGCCCAATGCGTTCCCAATCGGCTTCGGTGGCCCGAATGGTTACCACCACCATGCGGGTATGTTCCCCTTCGTGCAGTTCAAAAACCAAATCCTGAGCCACGGCACGTACCGGGCGCGTCGCTTCATTTTCCTGAGGGATGAAGCTATAGGTCATCAGCAGGGCCCGGCGCCCATCTGCTATGGAGGTTAGCAATCGACTCCGCTCGTGATAGTCGACGAGTTGGGTGGGGCGCTGTTCGGGCCAAAATAAATCAAAGGGTTCATCTGGCATAGGCAGCACGGCAACTTGTTGGTTGGGCGCAAAAGCTGCTGTGCTTTCCGGTTCGATGACCTGAAAAAGTTGCTCGGCAACGGGCTGAGGCTTCCATTTGGCCGGATAGGAAATGGTCGGTTCGCCCTCGATTAAAACCAGATTGCCGAACTGATTCATCATCCAGTCTCTAAAAAGCCAACCGCCAGTTAGCAGCAACGCCACCATCAACCACACCAGCAAATTACTAAAGCGAGCCTGCCACTTTTTGGGTGGCTGAAAATCTTCGATGTCGACAAAGGCGTCATTAAACCTGGTCATGGCTCGCCTCCTGTTCTTGGATGAGGGTGGCCCAGCTATTCTCTAAATCGGCGATTTCGCCAACGGCTGCGGTGGTGGATGCGGGTTGTACCGGGGGTAAGGGAGGTGAGGGGCGCACATCGATTTGCTGGGTTTCAACCAGATGAATGACATCTTCCAACAATGAGCGGGGGCGGGCCGCTTCCTCTTTGATTTCCACCAATGCGGCAATGCGCATGAAATCCTTGCGGCTTAGCCACAAGCGCCAATAGATGAAGAGGAAGCTCATCAGCGCAAAGACAAAGGCAAAAATCAAGCCGCCCAGGCCCGGAAGTTGTGCCATTTGCGCACTGATAGCTTGGTACAGGACGAAGAAGAGGGTGTGCAGCAGGGTGCTAAACAGGAACCCGGCCACCAGATAAAAAAGGTGCATTCGTTTGAAGCGGGCCTGGGCCATGAAGTAGCCCAGCATGGCCCCCACCGCGGTGTAACCCATAGCAAGCGTTCCAATCCAGAGAGCAAAATCGCTGATGCTGCTTATCTCACCAGCCAGCAATGGCTGCAGCGAGAGGGTGGTAGCCAGGCCCAGTGCTGCGGCAGCGCCGTAAATCGGGCCATCGGTAACGGTTTGCAAAGCCCCGCCCGGATACACACCAAATCGCAAAACCAGATACACCAGGAACATTTCCAACGTGGCGGTGATGAGAAAATGCACCAACAAGTTAGACCACCATAGTGCGGTCATCCATGACTCAAGCGGAAAGAGCCAATTGGCGACGGGGCGAACGGTCACCAGATAAAGCGCTCCCGTCACCAGCCAAAGCAAAAACACAATCCGGCTGACCATATCATTTTTGCGGGTAAGCAGTGCAAACAGAATCAAACTCAGCAAGGCGGGGGCCAGCGCCAGTGCGATGCGTGCGGCAAGTTGGAATCTTTGGGGAATTTGGGCTTCCAGGGGGTCAAGCCAGTTCATCCAGGCAGCCGTGCCCAGCAGACCAAGCATGGCAGCCATGATAAGCAGTGTGGCCCAGAAGCTGCGTCGCCCCTGCGCAACCCGGCGTAAATCGCCCGAGCGCACAGCAGGCTCAGAAACATTGAGGGACATAAAGTTCACACAGATAAAAGTGGGGGAGAGTGCATCTTGGGGGAGGTGTGTCGCTCAATCTTCGAATGGACTGAAATTGCACCCATCATGCGTGCTTGATGTGCTAAAAAGTTTCAGACGAAGACCTGTGCAGTTATAAAAGTATAACCCAATGTGCAACTTTTTATGACGCATCAACGGGCTTATCAAACATTTTCCGCTGAACAAGCCGACGAACATGGATGAAAAGTGACAAAGGGGACGAAATCTGCATCTTTCTTCGGCCATTTTCGTCCTATCGTCCCTTCGTCGGTTTGTGGAACAGCAAATCAAAGCATCAAAGCCTGCTTTTTAGAGCAGAAAAGTCGCACATCAGGTCAAAGTATAACAGTTTCTGGCGCAACTTGCCAATAAATGACAGTGTCGGGGTGTTTTAAAATTGGGACAAGCATGTAAAACCTGCCAGATTGCGAATTTGGCTCCGATGCAGAGCTCCCCACAGTGAGTTCGTAATCTGCCCGGCAAAAAAATAAAGGCGCCCCACGGTTTCGGGCAGATGGGGTTGTGGCCCCGCGCATGATGCGCCCGCGCCTGTACCGATGCTACTTTTATCCATTGTATTGGGCAATGCTGTATTCGGCTGCCCCTGAGTCAGGGCACGAGCGCGAGAGCTGGGACTGTTTGCGGCTATTCCTGCCAAAAGCGTTTCCAGGTGGCCAGAGCAACTTCGCGGCTGTGTGCGGCAATGCTTGCTTCATCCAGGTGCGGAATCTGACGATGGCGCATGAGAACACGCCCGGCCACGATGGTGGTATCGACATTGCGGCCATCAAAGCCAAAGATGATGTGCCAGGGGAAGTTGTCGGTGCTCAGTGGCGTGGGTGGGTCATAATCCAGTAGAATGATGTCTGCGGCGGCGCCCGCTTGCAAACGTCCGAAGGTTTGGCCGAAGAATTGCCGGGCCAGCGCTGCGTTGTTTTCTATGACAATGTTCAGTAGTTGGTCGGCAGGCAGCACGCGTGGGTCGTTTCGGGCAGATTTGTGCAGCAAATAGGCTACTTTCATCTCCTCGAAAACATCATTGGTAAAACCATCGTTGCCCAGCACCACCTTCATGCCGCCCCGCAGCATGGCTGGCAATTGTGCTACGCCCACACCATTGTTCATGTTGGAGCGGGGCTGATGACTGATCCAGGTTTCGGTTTCTCGCAACAGTGCCATTTCCCAGGGGTCGATGTCGATGGCGTGGCCAACCAGGGTGTGCGGGCCCAAAATGCCTCGCTGGTGCAGCCGGTCGATGGTACGGATGCCATAAGTTGCCAGCGAATGTTCCTGGTCGGTGGGGCCTTCGCAGGCGTGGATGTGAAAGCCTTGGTGGCCCGCGGCCTCCGCTTCGGCCACGCAGCGCTCCAGCGTAGCATCGCTCAGGGTCAGGGGCGCGTGCAGGCCAAAACTGGCGGCAATGCGCCTGTGGGACATCTTTTGCGCTTTTTTGATGAAACGTACATTTTCGCGAATGCCTGCCGCGGCCACAGCTTGGCCATCCCGATCACTGACTTCGTAGCACAACGAGGCCCGCACACCTGTTTCTTCTACAACTTCGGCAATCACATCCAATGAGCCGTCGATGAAATGGTTGCTGGCGTGGTGGTCGATGAGGGTGGTGACACCGCTGCGAATCGCATGAATGATGGGCGTCAGGGCGGAATAACGCACGCCCTCCTCGTCCAGTGCCCGATCCAGTGGCCACCATAGCCGTTGCAGGATTTCGGGGAAGTTTTTCATGGCCGGGCCCGGAATGTACATGCCGCGGGCAAACGTGCCATAAAAGTGTGTGTGCGCCACAATCATGCCGGGCATGACCACCATGCCGCGGGCGTCCAGGCGCTCATCTTGCGGATGGGCGGCCTCGAGAATGTTGCTGGGGCCTACTTCGGAGATGCGTCCATCCTCAATACGCACAGCACCATTTTCGATGAGTTGATGGGTGTCGCCAAATGTGAGAATACGTCCGTTGGTAATGAGCATAGTGTCAAGATGCCGGTCTTCGGCTGGGATGAGATGGGGGGACTGCCTGTTATTTGCCGTTGCTGCCACCCACGATGCCGTAGCCAAGTTGCAAAACTTTGCGCGTGAATGCTTGTTCGCGGGCGCTGGGAATCAGCAATGTGCGGTCATCCAGCAGGCGGCAGTAGCGACGCAGTTCCGGGTCTTCCAGGATTGCGTTGCGCACATCGGCTCGGCGCACCTGCAGCGTAATCATGGTGCGACCTTTGCGCAGGGCAGTGCTATCACTTTCGGTTTGCTCCAGCCAATCTTCGATGACTGGGGCGAGGGGGCCCTGGTGGCGAGCCAGAAGCAGTGCTTTGCGTTCTTTGAGTGTGTTTTCTGTTTGTTGTGCCTGCAGCCAGGTTGCTTTATCCAGTTTGAATTGTGATTTTTCAGTTTGTGTGGCCAGCAATGGCAAAAGTTGGCTCTGGTAGGGGCGCACCTCTTTGTTGACTGGCTGGAAGGTGTAATCTTCGTCGATGATGAAGAATTTTTCGGTGCAGCAGGTAGCTATTTGATAGCGACGGCTGTGTCCGAGAAGATAAGCGCCCAGGTCGTTGATTCGGAAGTAGGTGAGGCCATCGTAGCGGGTGTAAGGTTGTGGTGGACGCTGCCAGCTTTCGGTGGGGGCTTCCAGGAAGGGAGGGGCGTGCTGCGGCTCGGTGTAGGCCACATCCAGGGCGCCCAGGCTGCCCAGAATTTCAAAAAGAATGACCATGGTATAAGCGCCCTGCACCGCTCGCCACGGGTCTTTTAGCTCTTCGATACTCATTTTGCGGCCAGTAGCATCATCGATGGCTATCAGCTCCGGGTCGACTTCGAAATCATGCTGCCACAATTTGAGCGCTGTAAAGAAATCATCGACACTGAGCCAGGCATTTCGCGGGCTCCAGGACAAGGTTTCGATGATGCTGTCGCGGCGTATCTTGGGCGAGGTGCGTTTTTTACCAGGCTTGTTGGCATTGCGCAGATGATCGATGCGGTCGATCTCGTCGTAGTGCTCATTTTTTACCCAGGTATCCAGCGCATCCAACAACAGGTCGGCGCTGGGCCCGATGAGCCATTCCCATCCCATGGGGGTGAGTTGGAGGACTGTGTTGTAGCCGACACGATGACCAAGTTTGGCCAATCCTCCACCTAGTGCAAAACGAATAAACCCCACCGGCTTGATGGCGTCGTGCAAGGTTTTCATGCTCTCAGCTTTGAGAAAATCACCCTGGACCATGTTTTCAAGCACCACCTGCACACTGTCGTAGATGGGCATCATTTTGTCGTTGATGAAGATTTTTCCCTGTCCGATGAGCCCCAGTGTGGCGGTCAGATCTTGTAGACCCACTGCTGGCCCGGGGCCACGTTCAAAGCCAATCGATTCATAGCGCTGGGGGGGCTCAGGATGGATGGGAATTTCCCATTTTTCCGGTTTGGGAACCACCACCCGCAGCAAAGGATAAAGCTCGGGCAGAACTTTCTGATTTTCATCCAAGAAGAGATCGAGTTCTGTGGGGATGTAGCCGCTCCAGTAGTGTTGCGGTGCGGGGGGGGCTTGTCCAAAGCGCATGCGTACCAGATCTCGTCGGTAAATACCATCGGTCAGATGAATGGTAACGCTCATCGCCTTTTGTGTGATTTCTGATAATTCGGGCCAGAGCTCACGCAATGCCGATTTGCTTTGCAATCTTTGAATCAAATAGAAGATGATTTCATCCCTCCGCATTTTATCGGGGTTGGGATGGCCAATCTTTTTGAGCAAAGATTTTAGTGTGTTGACATCAAACCGGGTGAAATGTCTAAAAAGTTCATCCTGGATTGCTTTTATGGCGCTTTCAGTCACGATATTTTTCCGATTTTGTGTTGGCCCACGAGATTGTTTTTTCGGTAATGGTTTCGTACACAGGTTTCAAGAGTGCGTAGAGATCCATTTCGGTAAAGGTGGGGCGTCCCAGCCGTTTGAAATGTGGGAGCGGCTGGGTGGGTGGAGAGATATTGAAGGTGATTGTTTTTATTTCGGGCCCGATTTCCCAGAAATGCGTCAAGGTTTGTTCCAGTGGCGGTTCGGCAAATTGTACGCTGGCCTGTGATGAGATGTCGGTGTCGGAATCGGGACGATGGGTGCGCAGGGCGTTCAGTAAATCTTCTTTGGAACGTCCGCGAAAGTAGAATAGCAAAAAGGGGTTCTTCTCAAAACGCTCGGCCAGGTGGTAATAGACGCCCGCGACATGCTTGCAGGGCACTTCCCAATCGGGGCAGGTGCAACTGGCTTCGAGTTTATCCGCAGTGGGAAAGAGTGCGGCGTTGGTGTCTGCAAACAAATCCATGACCTCGGGCGGCAGTTCGCCAGCCAGCAGCCGGGCGCTGTAAAGAGCCTGCTCAGCCATTTGGGTCATAATTTTCTCCCAACTGGCATCATCCAGGGGTGGAAATTGCAGCGTTACATGATAGGTTTTGCGTTGATCTTTGACATCTGCGCTAATTTCGCCAGGCTTGATATCGAGATTTTTGATAAGTTTTCCTTTGGCAAAATGACGCCCGCGGCGCATTCTTCCCGGATGCGAGAAGGCGTGGAAGGCGTCGAGCCAGGCATCTGACCAAGATGTGTGAGACATAAGTTACAGTAGTTTTTCTTTTTGTAGTGAGATGAGTTCGACCAGTTCATCGGTGGAAAGGGTGCTGAGCCATCCTTCGTCGGAGCCGATGATTGATTCAGCCAGTTCTTGTTTGCGTCTGAGCATTTCCTGAATGTTTTCTTCTAGCGTGCCCGCGGTTACAAATTTGTGAATTTGCACATTGCGGGTTTGCCCGATGCGGAAGATGCGATCTGCCGCTTGTTTTTCAGCGGCAGGGTTCCACCAGCGGTCGTAGTGGAAGACATGGTTAGCCGCGGTCAGGTTCAGGCCCAGGCCGCCCGCCTTGAGGGTAAGGATGAAGACTGGAGGCGCATGAGGATCATCCTGGAAGCGGTTGACCATTTCTTGGCGTTTGCTGCCTGGTATGCCGCCGTGCAAATAAAGTACCGGGATTTCCAGCGTGTTGCGGATATGCTCGCTGAGCAGATAGCCCATCTCAGCGAATTGAGTAAAGATGAGTGCTTTGTCGCCAACGGCCAGCAGTTCCTCCAGCATGGCTATCAGGCGGTCCAGCTTGCCGCTGCGTCCGGCCAGGGGTTCGTGCGGGATGTTGTTGGCTCCGATTTTATGATGGAATTGAACTGGATGGTTGAGGATTTGTTTGAGTTTGGTGAGCAGGTTGAAGACATGAATTTGACGCTGGCCGCCACGGGCATCCGCGATGCGAGGCAGACCTTCATCCACTGTTTGTTGATAAATTTCAGCCTGTTCATCGGTGAGCGTGCAGTAAACATCCATCTCCAGTCGTTCCGGCAAATCCTGGATGACTGCCGGATCAGTTTTAAGACGCCGCAGAATAAAGGGTTTGACCAGGCGTTGCAGCCGGGCCAGGGCAATGGGGTCTTGATAATTTTCGATGGGGAGTGCGTATTCTTTGCGGAAGCGGGCCGGGGCGTGCAAATAGCCGGGATTGATGAAGTTGAAGATGGACCAAAGTTCCATCAGTCTGTTTTCGATGGGGGTTCCGGTGAGCGCCAGCCTGAAATCGGCCCGCAAGCGGGTAACGGCCTGGGTAATAAGCGCTTTGGGATTTTTGATCATTTGCGCTTCATCGAGGATGACACCAAACCAGCGTGTTGTGTGCAAAAAGGCGATATCGCGGCGGGCCAATGCGTAGCTGGTGAGAATAATATCCTGGTCTGAGATGGCCTGACTGAAATCGCTGGCCCGGGCGCGGGCAGGCCCATAATGCGTGTACACCCGCAGCGCGGGCGCAAAACGTTGAATTTCGCGGCGCCAGTTGCCCAGCAGCGAGGTAGGACAGATTAGCAGGGTGGGGCCGGGCAGCGTGCCTATCTCAGCCTGTTCGTGCAGCAAAAAGGCAATGGTCTGCACCGATTTGCCCAGCCCCATATCGTCGGCCAGAATGGCTCCCAGGCGATGGTGGTAATGTTCTTGCAGCCAGATGGCGCCGTAGCGCTGATACGGGCGCAATTGTCCATTGAGCGCCGCGGGTTGCGCCACAGTTTCCGGGCGCAGTGTATCGCCCGATAGTTTTTGAATGAGCTGGGGCAGCCAGCCCTTGACCAGCACTTTGTGCACAGGCAGGCCCGAGACGATGGTGTGCTCATCATAAGAGAGCGCCACGCGAATGCCATGTTTCAAGTTCAAATAACCGTCAAAGGATTGTCGTTCCCAAAAATCTTGAGCTGCCTCGATTTGTTCCGGGTCTAAACGCAGCCATTGGTTGTTTTGCTGCACCAGTGGCGAACGCAGGTTGACCAAATCGATAAAGGCTTCGTGCGAGAGCGGTGTGTCGCCCAATACCAGTCCCCAATGATAGGCGATACTCAAGTCTTCTGTTTGGGGGGGCTCATCTGTTATCGGTTCCAGATGCAGTTCCAGGCCCAAGCGTGCGCCTGCTTGTTCCCACCATGGCGGAAATAAGATGTGGAAACCACTTTGCTGCAACAAGGGGGCGGCATCGCGTAAAAATGTATAGACTTGACTTGTGCTTAGCGCTACCATTGTCGGTGCCGGCTCACGCAAGCTTTGTTCAATTGGCGGATAAATGTTGGCTGCTAATCCCAGTCCCTTTAGCAATTTTTCTTGCGGATGATCAAAACGCAATCCCTGAACGATGATGGTCTTTTTATTGGTTTGCCACACTTGAGCGGCAGGTATTAATAAATCGGGGTTGGAGCGAGATTGAAGATGGTAACTGAGCTGCCATCCGGTTTGCGGTACATGCCAGAGCGAATCGTCGGCACTGGGGGGCGGGGCTTCTAGCTGGAAGGCGATGGTGTAATGGGTGCTGCCCGCCGGAAGCAAGTTCCGTTGCCAATCAGCTACTTGCGAGACCAGATACTGCAAGCGCCCGTCCGGTTCATGGATAACGCCCTCCTTCCGTATCAGCGCTTTGAGCCAATCGGCCACGCCTTGCCCGTTGTGCTGATAAAGGATGCGGTGCTGGGCCTCGTTACCCCACTGGCGGGCAAAGACATCGACCACTCGCGAGATAAATGACTTCAGCAATAGCATCGAGGAGGGGCTTTGGCCTTCGTCACTAAGTTCTGCCCGGCAGATGGGAGGCATCGATCGTGCCAGAGCCCGTAGTTTTTTCTTGATGTCTGGTGCTTCGAATACGGGCCGCCAATAGGCAACGATCACCTCGTTTTGTTGTTTGATGCTTGGCACAAATTGTTGTTGGGCCAAGATTTCCATAGACAGAATCAGCGCCTTGTGCCAAAAAAATACTTCATCACTTAGAATAAAATGGTTGGAACAGGTGCATTCTGTTGCGTGGCGCAAGATGGCCAGCGTACTGGCAAATGGTACTCTGGTTCCTATAACTTTCCATGGTTCCAGGCGTATATCTTTTAACGAGACTTCCCAATTATGGGGCAGCTTGGGCGAGGGCAATGGGCCCGAGCGCGTGGCTGGTAATTGTAATACCAAGGGAACATCGCCTCGTGTGATAAGTTTTTTATCAAAGCATGTAAGCTTTTGCCGAATAACCGACTGATCGCTTACGGCAAAGGGATGCGTCTTTGGTTTAGGGTGTGCAGCTCTGCGCCCGCGTACACGCAGCGGCGCTGCTGTATCCGCTGTCTCGGCCCACAAAACAAGACGCGCGTCATCGGCATTGGCATTGGGTATTTGCCAGTGCAGATGTAAGACAAGGGGTGGACTATCTTCAAGCTGTGCGCGCTGAAGATGCTTGTGCGGCGAGTTGCTCACGACATTACTGAGTGTACAAGCAAAATGACCTCCATCTTGAGGAGGATGAAACGATATGCTTTTTGCAGGCAAAACGGTAATCGCACAGAACTGTTTTCTTGGATACGAGATTTCAGCGGCAATACAAAATAGTGCGCCCAAAAGCCAAACTTCAAGAAAAAACTGGATCGTATTCGCACAGAGTTGTATGCGGGCAACTATTGATTTTGATGCCAGCTGACCCAAGTCAACCGGCTAAATTAAACGCCTTCGTAACTACTAACGTACCCGACTTTAGCCACCACAAAGGCACAAAAACACTAAGAACACCAAGCATTTCAAAACTTTTTCTTTCTTTGTGCCTTTGTGGCTTTGTGTCTTAGTGGTTTCTGGCCGGGCTACCTTAGTAGTAACACGCCTTCACCAATAACATTGCCAAGAAGTTTGCAATTGCTATTACCGCGGAGTATTATCGCTTAAAGTAAAGAAAATGACAAGTTTGGTAAGGCAGAATCCATATCTGCGCAGAATTACGCAATTTTTCACGTAAACATGCCCTTCTGGCTGTACAGATTTGCCAAATTAGCCTTGATGATGGATGATTTCTCCGATTTCTTGCTATTGATTTCGTCACATCTTTTTGTTTACCCATGGTAACGCATTCATTTTTTGCAACATCAAGTTGTTGTTATGTGAGAATCTGTGGTTAAACCATAGCAGCTACAGATGGCGCACAGATTTCGCAGATTTTTCTTGAGCGTTTCTTTCCTTTTTTCTTCGTGCCTTTTGCTCTTGGTGGTGCGCTCTGGATAGCGATGAATCGTTACATTTTAGCTTTCATAGCATCACCTACTTAGCAGGTAATTTATTGCCTAATGTGCAATTTTTTATGGCGCATCAACGGGCTTATCAGGCATCTTCTGCTTAACAAGCCGACGAACATGGACGAAAATAGACCAAAACGGACGAAAACAGCATCTTCCTTCGTCCATTTTCGTCCCGTCGTCCCTTCGTCTGTTTGCAGAACAGTAGCTTAATGCATTAGCGCCCGCTTTTTAGAATGGAAAAGTCTCACATCAGATAATTTATTATGAAAACATCACTTAATGGACGCATGGTCAGGGCTGGTCAGGCAGCGGGCGAGGCTTTGGTTAGCCCGGTGGCTATTGGCTTTTTAGGCGGCGTTGACCCTAAAACAGGCATAATTCTCGAACCCAACCATCCGCTCAAAGGACAAACTGTGGCGGGAAAGGTTTTGGTGTTTCCTCATGGCAAAGGCTCCACCGTGGGCTCCTACACAATTTTGCGTCTGGCCCGAAATGGTGTTGCGCCTTTGGCCATGTTAAACGCTAATTCTGAGGCTATTACCGCTGTTGGTGCCATCATTGCCGACATCCCCATGGTCGACTTGCTGGATATCACACAAATAAACTCGGGCGATTGGGTTGTGGTGACAGATGCCCGAGTCGATGTTTATGAAAAGCAGCCGGACTAACTATCCGTTTGCTGTGTGGTTGCTGTAACGATACGTATTTAGGCCATGCCAACGTTTGATGTTGTGCAAGGCATCATGCTGTTTGCTAGTTATTTTTTGGGAAAGTCTTTGGGCATGTGGCAATGTTTGTATTTTTTGCCGCTACCGCACCAGCAGGCTTCGTTGCGACCCCACTTGGCTAGTACTTCGATTTCGGGGCGTTGTGGACGGTTGAAAATTTTGAACATGAGATACCTGGTGTAAAAGCAATGAGTCGGAAAATCAAACGGTGTGAACTTTACTCGAATCTGCCCAAAATGTCAAATTCTTGGTGTTCTTAGTGTCTTTGTGGTGATTGAAGTCGGGTACGTTAGTAGTTATCAGGTGTGAGAGGTATCTGGTACTGTATGACTTGTACACCTTCCCAAAACATCAAAAAGATAGCGTAACCAGCGATTCTGTTAGAAACTAAGACTTATGGTCAGAGTATCACGTGTTGTATCACCTTAGTTTTCAAATACTGGCCATTTTTATTAGAGCAGATTTTTTACCGTAAACAAGGGTAAATCGGGTTACAGTTTTTTAATCATGGCCCGCTGCCACGGCTACAGCCTGCAAATAACCTTGTGCCACCGCCTGAGGATGGTAATGCTCCCGGGCGAATCGGGCCGCGCGGGCGCCTAACGCCTGCGCGTGGGCCGCATCGCCCAGCAAGCGCCGCAACGCCTGTGCCACCGCCCCCACATCCTCCGACTCGGCCAAATAGCCCGTAACGCCCGGTTGAATCATGCTGGCCACCCCGCCCACCCGCGTGCTGACCACTGGCCGCCCGGTGGCCATAGCTTCGGCAATCACCATGGGGGCATTCTCCATGCGCGAGGTCAGCAAAAAGATAGAGGCCCGCTCCATGGCGGCTCGCACGCCAGCTTGGTCTGTTAATCCCAAAAAGCGGATAGCATTTCCCAGGGGCGCCGCCTGCGCCTGCACCCGTCGCGCATACTCAGGATCGGCGCTGGTGCTGCCAATGATGTTCAGCACGAAATCAGGAAACGTCGGTAACACCTGAGCCACCGCCTCGATGGCAATATCAATCCCCTTGCGATTATTCAAATGGCCCACCAACAAAGCCTGTTGCGTTGGCTTCCAGGGGGCAGGCTCGAAAAAACGCAACGAAATAGGATTATTTACCCGATGGAAGCGGGCCCGGGTACGCTTGCCATAAAGCGTTACAATCTCATCGGCAATGGCAATAATGTCTGTAGCCTTTTGCAGCATACGCCATTCCAACCCCACCTCCATCGCCGATGCGGTACGGGCAAATACGCCCTGCCGAGTCCAAAACTCCTTGCGGGGCATACCATGAATCGTATGCACAGCAGGAATTCCCAACGCATAGGCAGCCAGGGCAAAAGAGGGATGATGGGAAATCACGGCATCGGGGCGAACTTGTTGTAACCAGGCCCGGGCCAGTTTTTCGGTTTGCAACGTATTGGGGAAAATGCGTTTTTGAGCCGCTGGCAAATGATGCAACACAAAACCATCCATCTCGAACTGCCCGGGCGGGGCAACTTGACGATGCTGCACAACATGCAACTCAAGCTCTGGTCGCTGGGCCAGCGCAGCCACCAAATTAACCATAACCGTCTCAATGCCGCCCGACGGCAGGCGACCAGGGGGATAGTGCCCCATCACAGCTAAACGCATGAGAGAATCAGACATAGAAACAAAATCCTTTGACAAAGCATGATGAGAGGGATAGAATGGAGTTTCCCCCAATCCCGCCATAAGCTTATCACAACATCGCACAGAGCATGAACCTACAACTCACCACACTAACCGCCGACAAATTTCAGGACTACCTGACATTCGTGGCCAAAATCTATCCGCAGCGGTCACGCGTGCCCCAGCGATTCGCCGCACAAGTATTGCAAAACCCCTTTCTGGAGGATCCCAATCGTCCCGAAATCCTGCTGGCGTTGGATGACCACAAAATCATCGGGCACTTTGGCCTGAATCCATACCCATTCCATTGGCAAAAAAAACAACACATCGGCCATTCCGGGTTCGATTTTTATGTGCTGGAGTCCTACCGTCAGCACGGCGTGGGCAAAATGTTGGCCGCGGCCGCAGTCGCACAATTGCCCTACTTTGGCATCGGTGCCACCCCCGTGGCTGAGCGCATCTACACCAGGCTGGGAGCCACCACCATCGGGCGCATGTATCGCTACCTGTGGCTGCGCGGGCCCCTGCAAACCCTCTACCTGGCGGGACATTCGTTGTTAAAAGCGCATTGGCCCCGCAAGCCGCAGCGCGTGGGCAACTTTGATTTACCCCCACAGGTGCAAACAGCAGGAACAACCTTCGAGCTGCAATTCCAGCCCAGCGGCCACGAAGATTATCCCTGGGATTCCGAAACCATCACATTCTCCCGCTCAGCCCGTTTTTTGGATTGGCGCTATTTTCAGCACCCCCGGCATTATCGCTTTTATGCCCGGCAGGGTTCTGGCCCCACCCACTTCTTTGTGCTACGTCCCTGCCCGTGGCGCGGACTCAGCCTGCTGTGCATGGTTGATTACCGCGTGCCGCAGCAAACAGCAGGCGATTTTCAGAGTATGCTGCTGGCGGCACGGGAGCTAACCCGGCAGGGCCGTTTCGATGGCTTGGTGGTTTACAGCTCCCTGCGCACCATCGATGAACACTTGCAGGCTTTGAATTTTCGCAAAATCGGGCAACCCACCATTGTCGTCTTCAAGGGAGACATTCCCCTGGACACCACCAGAATCGAGCAACGACAATTCGTGCTGGCCACCCTGGCCGATTGCGACCAGGATTTTGTCGTACACGATTAAGTAGCTGCGCATTTGAAACTTGAGAAAAGTGCTGTGCATTCAGACGAACGGCGAAAATAGATTTGGCGTTACGACTAAGATAGCCCGGCTAGAAACCACGAAGACACGAAGCCACAAAAGCACAAAGAAAGAAAAAGTTTTGAAATTCTTTGTGCCCTTAGTGGTGCACTCTGCATAGCAATGAGCCGTTACCAAAAATTTGAACGCGAGCCGCGCAATCCATTGGAAAAACGGGTGACAATCCCACGGCAAAACAAAAATTGAACCAAAGAGGCATCCCCGATGCTCTCGCTAACACCGGGGATGCTGCCCCATCCCTCATCAGATAATTCCACATTGTCACCATCACCATTTGTCCATAGTATAACCCTTTTCGGATTCAAAATCCTGTCCATAACATCCCATGATACTGACATCAACAAGTCGGAAATGTCAGCATTGGGCATATTACAAAACTTTCACCAATTCGATTCTCCTTATTCATCTCGATTTCATCCTCATCTGCTACACTAAAAGCATCAGACGGGGGCAGCCCCGAAACAGCGGTGGCCGAACGAACACCAGGGGAGACTGTTTCGATAAGCCCCCGTCTCTTTTTTCCCATAGCTACTTGAGTCTCCCATACACCAGATTTTGAACTTTCTTGAAGGTGTCGGGGTTTTAGGCTAAAATTGTTACTACTAAGGTAGCCCGGCTAGAAACCACGAAGACACGAAGCCACAAAGGCACGAAGAAAAGAAAAAGCTTTGAAATTCTTGGTGTTCTTAGTGTCTTTGCGCCTTTGTGGTGATTGAAGTCGGGTACGTTA
>CAZMDD010000048.1:0-9231 GCA_964565065.1 uncultured Caldilineales bacterium
CTGTTGGGAGATTGAAGATTCACGGTTGGGGGTAGCTCAGGCAGCCCCTGCGCAGCGGGCCAGAGGTCAGTGGTCAGTGGGCCAGAGGTCAGTGGGGCAGAGGTCAGAGGTCAGAGGCCATAGGTCAGAGGTCAGTGGGTCAGAGATCAGTGGGTCAGTGGGTCAGTGGTAAACCGCCAGCTCCTCCGTCAAAAAAAGGTGTCCGCCGAGTAAACTCGGGCTCTCAAGGCGCAAGCGCCAGAGGCGGGCCTACGCCCGCCCGCCTCATGCGCCCGTGTGCCCGCCCAACCGTCTTCGCCCGCGGCTAAAGCCACGGGCTACCGTTGCCAAGCTCCGCCGGGGCTGGTCGGGCTACCGGGCTGCCGCCCATCGTCGCCCCCTCCCCGGCCCTCCCCCGCCCGCTCATTTTCCATCGCTCGCAGGGGAGGGAGCCATCCGCGGGCGGCGCTTCGTAGTCAATCGCCAGCTCCTCCGTCAAAAACCGTGTCCCGGCGAGTCTGTGACTCGGCGGGTTGACCGCGGGCCCGCGCATCATGCGCCCGTGTGCCCGCCCGTCCGCCTTCGCCCGCGGCTGAAGCCACGGGCTACCGTTGCGAAGCCCCGTTGGGGCTGGCCGGGCTACCGGGCAGCCGCCCATCACCGCCCCCTCCCCGGCCCTCCCCCGCCCGCTCATGCACGTTCGCTCGCAGGGGAGGGAGCCATCCGCGTGTAGCACTTCGTAGTCAATCGCCAGTTTCTCCCTCAAAACAAAACGTATCCAGACAAGTCTGTGAGTCGGCGGGTTGTCCGCCCGCCCGCACATCATGCGCCCGCTCAACCGCCATCAACCGCCACCAATCTCCCCTGAATTTCCAAATCCCCTCCAAGACCCGCCTCCCCGCCCACCGCGCGGCTGATCCGTCCCCCGTCCCCGGTCTTCCGTCCCTATCCGCGACAAACCGGCTGTTTTTCGCAAATTTCAAATGTGCATCTACTTAGCACCAAATTTTGCACAGCATGATAAAATAAAAGTAACTGCACAGATCTCTGTCCTCTTTTTATCACCACGCTCCCTGCAAAGGACAGATGCAAATAGAATAACAACACCCTGTTGCCCGGTGATTTTCACCATCTCTCTTTTATGTCTACTATGCCAAAAAGCACCCATCTCTCTCTATTTTCGCAATACCGCCAGCACCAGCTAGAAGCGCTGCTGGAGATTACGCGCATCTTTGCCACCAGCAACGATTTACCTGCGCTATTGCGTACCATTTTGGGCTACGCCGCCGACATGGTGCGAGCCGATTTTGGCTACATCGCCCTGGCCACGCCCGAAGAGACTTTCCGCATCACCACAGGCTATCGACTGCCCACCCAAGTCTTCGAGACACTTTCCCCTTATTTGGCGCAAAAACGCCCACCTCGAGAACTTTGGGCTGAAAAACAGTTACGCCAACAACTGCATTTGGTGAATCAAGCAGTGACCACGGCCATGGAACAAGTGGTAGCACTGCCCATGACCCTGAAAGATGATGAGACAGCGGGAGGCATCTTTCTCTTTCGCACGGGCCGTTTGGCATTTACAGCCAGCGACCGGGCGCTATTGCAGGATTTTGCCGCACAGGCCGCAGTGGCCGTGCGCAACGCCCGCCAACTGGAGCAACTGCGCAACGAAAAAGCCCGCGTCGAGGCGATTATCGAGAACAATCCCAATGGCATTATGATTTTAGCGCCCGATTTGCGCATAACAGCCATCAATCGAGCGCTCTCTAACCTGCTGGGCCTAACACGAGAACAAGCCATGGGGCGCCACTGCGCGCAGGTGCTACGACTGGAAAATCGCTCGGGCGAACACCTGTGCCTGAGCCAAAGCACACCGCCACCTCCCACACACCCGCTGCATGGCGAAGGCGAAATTTTGCGACCCAGCCAAAAACCGATTGTTGTCAGCGTGAGCTATTCGCCCCTATTTGGTGGCGACGGGCACTTGGTGAACATCATCATCACCTTTGTGGATATTTCACGTTACCGGGAAGCGGAAAATCTCAAATCCACCTTCATCTCAGTCATCTCCCACGAACTAAAAACACCAGTCAGCCTCATCAAAGGCTATGGTGGCACGCTGATGCGCACCGATGTTACGCCCGACCCCGATTTTGTGCGGGAAAGCGCGCAAATCATCGTCGAAGAGGCGGATCGCCTGACCGAACTCATCGACAACCTGCTGGAAGCCTCCCGAATTCAGACCGGCACCCTTTCGCTGACTCTGAAGCCGTTGGATGTAGCCGAAGTAGCACGAAAAGGGGTCGAACGCATCGGAGCCCAGACCGACAAGCATCAAATTGTACTGGATTTCCCCAAAGAACGCCCCTTGGTGCTGGCCGACGAACGACGCCTGCGCCAAGTTTTCGATAATCTGCTGAACAACGCCGTAAAATACGCACCCGATGGCGGCATCATCACGGTGGGAGCTCGGGTGCAGGAAGAAAAAATGCTAATCTTTGTGCGAGATCAAGGCATTGGAATCCCCAAAGCACAACAACAAGTCATTTTCGAAAGCTTCTATCGGGTAGATTCCAGCTTACGGCGCAGCACACAGGGCGCGGGCCTGGGACTTTTTCTGGTGCGGGCCATTGTGCGGGCCATGGCAGGCGATGTGTGGGTCGAGAGCGAAGCGGGCCAAGGTGCAACCTTCTACTTTACACTACCATTGGCATAAGCTGCCCAAAAACAGTTACGACTAAGATAGCCCGGCTAGAAACCACTAAAACACGAAGCCACAAAGGCACAAAAAAAGAAAAAGTTTTGAAATGCTTGCTGTTCTTAGTGTCTTTGTGCCTTTGTGGTGATTGAAGTCGGGTACGTTAGTCGTTACCAAAAACATCACAAAAGCTGCTCCACGCTGGCAGGGTCATCAACACTTGCGCTATAATAAAAAACCTGATGTGCAACTTTTCTGTTCTAAAAAGCAGACTTCGATGCTTTGACAAACAGACGAAGGCCCGACAGGATGAAAAAAGATGCACATTGGATAAAATAACAGTGCGTTTGCAGCCTTAAGTTGGTGATGTTATAAAAGTTGAAATGTAACACTTCATCGCTATGCAGAGCGCACCACCAAGCGCACAAAGACACCAAAGCACGAAGAAGGAATAAAATGCTCAGGAAAATCTGTGCCATCTGTGGTTGCCATCTTCGCCGTTCGCCAAAATGCACAGCGCTTTTCTCAAGTTTCAAATGCGCAGCTACTTGGCTCAAAAGTTATACACCAACAGCAGCCCTCCACACTTTTCCACATCCCTTTTGCAGGAATTCATCATGACCTCAAACCACCATTTACTTTCCCCAGTCTGGACACATCTTACCACCATGCAGCCCGCCCGCGCAGAGGGCATCTACTTTTACGATGACAACGGCAATCGCTGGATCGATTTCACCTCTGGCATTGGCGTAGTAAATACCGGACATCGGCACCCCAAAGTGGTGGCAGCCATCAAGCAAGCTGCCGATTCCCTGCTCTTTGCACAAATGAACATCGTCATCAATCCCCGCTTTGTGGAGCTGGCCGAGAAGTTGAACGCCATCACCCCGCCCGAAATCAACCGCTTCTTCTTCTCCAACAGCGGGGCCGAGGCGGTGGAAGCCGCGGTCAAACTGGCCCGTCAGGCCACCCAACGCCGCAACATCATCGTTTTTCAGGGTAGTTTTCATGGTCGCACCGCCCAAACCATGGCCATGACCACCTCCAAATACATCTATCGTCACAACTATCAGCCCCTGCCCGCGGGCGTATTCGTCAGCCCCTTCCCCTACGCCTACCAATTCGGCTGGGATGAAGCCACCGCAGTCGATTTCAGCCTACGCGAGCTGGATAGGGTGCTGCACGGTCAAAGCGCACCCGATGAAACCGCAGCCTTCATCATCGAGCCGGTACTGGGCGAAGGCGGCTACGTGCCCGCGCCTCCCGCATTCATGGCAGGCCTGCGTCAGATTGCCGATGAGCATGGCATTTTGCTGGTAGTCGATGAGGTACAATCAGGCTTCGGGCGTACCGGAAAGCTCTTTGGCTACCAGCATACAGAGATCCTCCCCGACATCATCATCATGGCCAAAGGCCTGGGCAGCGGCATGCCCATCTCAGGCATTGCAGCCTCGGCTGAGCTGATGAGCCGATGGCAACCTGGCACTCACGGCGGCACCTATGGCGGCGGCAACGCCCTGGCCGCAGCAGCAGCCTCTGCTACCATCGATGTCATCCACGATGAAAAACTGGTAGAAAACGCGGCTACACAGGGCAATTACCTCATGGGCCGCCTACGGGAGCTGCAAGCTGAATTCCCGCTTATCGGCGATGTGCGGGGCCGGGGATTGATGGTCGCCACTGAATTCACCGGCGCCGATGGCAAACCGGACGCGACCACAGCCAAAGCAGTGGCCCAGGCTGCCCTTGCAAAACGGCTGATGCTGCTCACTTGCGGCACCTACGGCAACGTCATCCGCTGGATTCCCCCCCTCATCGTCACCCGCGAGCAATTGGACGAAGGTCTGAACATCTTTGCTCAGGCATTAGCCGATGTGGTAGGATGACGAACTGGAAAATTCCAACCACCTGCGATCGTCTGCCCATGCGCCACCAGGCGTAAAACGCAACACCATGAACGAGCACTTCATCGAAACCCAACGCCTGATCTTACGCCCCCTGTGCGAAGCGGACATCCCTGAGGTTGTGCGCCTGTTGACTCATCCAGCCATTGCCAAAACCACTCTCAACATCCCTTATCCCTACGACGAAGAAAAAGCGCGTAACTGGCTGAGTTTTCAGCGGCAGCGATGGGAGTCCGGTGCGGAACACACCTTCGCCATTGTGCACAAAGAGGATGCACAACTGCTGGGCGCCATCAGCATCCGCCCAAACACTCGCCACGAAAAAGCTGAGATTGGCTACTGGATTGGCAAGCCCTATTGGGGGCTGGGCTATGCCACCGAAGCGGCTCGGGCCATCATCCGCTATGCTTTCGAGACGCTAGGCATGAATCGCGTTTATGCCTTGCATTTCTCCGAAAATCCCGCTTCGGGCCGGGTTATGCAAAAGGCGGGCATGCAATTCGAGGGCGTTTTGCGGAGCGACGTGCGCAAAGGTGAATCCTTCCGGGATCATGTCATTTACAGCATCCTGCGGAAGGAATGGGTGGAGCGATGACAAAAAGAATGCAAAAGACTGCTTGCATCATCATCACCGAAAGATCCCAAAAACAGGTCTTGCTCATCAAACGGGAGGATTTCCGCATCTGGGCATTGCCCGCGGGCGGCGTGGATGGCGATGAAGATTGGGAAGATGCAGCCATCCGTGAGGCCCGCGAAGAAACGGGCCTGCACATTCAGGTGGATGACCTGGTGGGCGAATACACCCAGCCCCAATTTGCCGACATCGTGCGCGTCTATGCAGCCCATGTTGTGGGAGGCAGCACCGAGGAGCATGGCTGGGAGGCGGTGGACGTGCAGTGGTTTCCCCTGGATGCTTTGCCCAGGGGCATGCCGCTGCCCCATTACCGCTATCTGGACGACTGGCGGGACGGTGATTTTCCTATCAGGCGCATTTTGCGCATGCCCCGGGGATTTGTGATGAAGGTGCGAGTGCTGGTCTTCTTTCGCAACATCCGCAATCGCGTGATGGGGTTGCCATGAACATCCGCCGCATCATCGGCCTTTTGCTGACGCTATTCGCCCTGAACACCCTCTTTGCCGTGGGCTTCGTGCTGCTGGGGCATCGACCCCCGCTGGCCTCCATGCTGCTGGTCACGTTTCTGCCTTTTGCGGTGGCGCTGCTGCATGCCTGGGAGCGCCTGGGTTGGCGAAAAATGCTGCTGATGTTGGCAACCACCACCATTGTCAGCCTCCTGTTTGAAAGCATCGGCGTTGCCACCGGCCGGGTTTACGGACCCTACCATTACGCCGATTTTCTGCGTCCCCAATTTTTGGGCCTGGTTCCCATCTTCGTGCCCCTGGGCTGGTTTTTGATGAGCTATCCCGCGTTCATCCTGGCCGATTGGATTACGCCCGCACAGTGGCCCGCCTTCCGACGCCTTCTGGCTGTGGCCGCGTTAGGTGCGCTGGCCATGACCGCGTGGGACGTGGTCATGGATCCGGCCCGAACCTTTGTGGGACAGTGGGTGTGGGAAAAACCGGGCCCCTATTTTGGCATTCCCCTGCAAAACTATTTGGGGTGGTGGATCACTGTGTTCGTGGCCCTGGCGGCGTTCATGGCCCTGGCCCGCTACACGCCCGCGCGTCGCCACCGCAACTTCGACCGTCTGGCCATCATCAGCTACGGGCTCATCGCCCTGGCCGAAATCATCAGCGCCGTAGCTTTGGGACTGAACGGGCCCGCCCTGGCAGGACTCTTCGCCACCCTACCCTGGTTTCTGTGGGGCTGGATAGCAACAGACTCCAAGAACTGACAATCACTGCCCGCCGCCTAATGGGGCGTCATTCTCGACAACCTGAATTTTGCCACTTATCACATCAGCAACAATGCCATCGACCCGCGCTCTCACATCATCAGGAACTTGCTCTGTTAGCTGCAACGAAACACCGGTTTCAAACCCCAACGGATAGTACCCCCCCGTGTTGCCGCCGATAATGTTCCCGACGATAACCTTCAAGGGCCCGGCAAAATCGTATAACAACGAAACCAAGTAGTTATCGGGCACAAAAGATGATTTATCAGTATACTTGGTTGTAACCCACACCTTTTCATCGGCAGACTTCACAGCAGCAAATACCCCCTGCATACCCTGATTCAAACTACCGACCAGCACATCATTTCCATCGGCAATCATCGCAACTGCAAACTTCCGGGCCTTGTCAGGATCATTGAAGCTCCCCACCCACACAGGCGTCAATACCACATCCAAACCCAAATCATCGATAGCCTGTTGCATGGCATGAACTTCGGCATAAGAGCAAGGCAACGTTAATCCACCCAGATAACCAATTTTACCTGTCTTGCTCTGCAAAGCAGCCAAAGCACCAATACCATAAAACCCAACCTGAAAATTACGGTCGATAATCCACAAATTAGAAGAAGGCGCATCCACTGCACCATCCCCTTCACCAATAAAAGAAACATCGGGAAACAATTTGGCCATCTCGACTGTGGTGCTCATAAATTGACCACCATGAGTAAAAATAATCCCATAGCCGGAATCAATATATTCCCGAATGACCTTCTCGGCATCAGACACAGACACATTTTCAGAATAGGCTGTTTCAAGCCCCATTTCCTCTTTTACAGACAACAGCCCCAAATATCCCATGGTGTTATAGTCGGAATCGGCCACAACTCCCGGAAAAATGGCAGCCATTTTAGCTACGTTGGCGGCTTTATCATCGGCAGCTTTATTGAATGAAGCGCACTGAACAAGAATAAGAGCAACGACAAAAAAAATAGTCATTGCCAGAAAAAGGCGAAACTTCATAACAATTTCCTTCAAGGGGAGTAAAAGCACATCAACGATACAACAATGAGGGGAGATAAACAGCGATACACCAATACAACCTTTCGAATGAAGGACGCTTGGCATTGTTGCGCTTCATATTGGCTCGCCCCTTGCCTTTTCCAAGCCAGCCTAACGTTCCATAAGAATCTCAGTACGCGATTCATTAAACCGCCCCTGCAAACTAAAAGCATCAAGATAACCTTGCGGCGCATCGTCATTGGCCTGCCACACAATCACCAACGTCTCGCTATGGGGTAGCCGCCCCAAAACGAGCTGCGGGATAATCACACCTTCGGCATCAGCTTTCTCATAGCCCACCAGAATCAGATTTGCCATTTTTTTACCATCGGGTGCAACAAAATGTTCGCTGCCCAAATCTGCCACATAGGTGCGACCACCTTCTCCCACAAGCTGTAAATGCTCAATCGTCTCGTTTTCGATGGCGGTGGTAAAACTGCCTACTCCCGAGATTGCTCTCAACCCACCATTTGCCAGCCCCACGCCCGTGCCTGTGCCCGCGACCTGCATCATGCCCGGCGTGGGGGTAGCCGCGGGCGCGGGCGTTAGGGGCGCGGGCGCCATCGCAGGCGTGAATGTCGCCATGGGCAAGGGAGATGTCAACAGCGTCATCCGTGTCGGCTCCGATGACGGGCCATAAGTCCAAAACAAAAAGCTGCTCAGCGCCACCACAGCCAGCACCAGGATAAACCAGGGCAAAAAGGAATGCGACCGGCTTCGGGGCTTACCCTGAACCTCAAGCAACACCAAGGTCACATTATCGGGCGCACCACGCTCCAACGCCAACTCGATGAGCTTGCCTGCGGCCTCATCCAAAGGATACGCCCGCAGAATCGCTGCCATCTCTTTATCCTTCACAGGATTGCTCAAGCCATCGGAACAGAGCAAAATAATATCGCCGGGCTGCGCCTCTTCACTAAAAAACGCGGGCTCTACCTGCGGCTCACTACCCAACGAGCGGGTAATCACATTTCTAAAAGGATGATGTGCTGCTTCCGCTTCAGTCAAAACGCCACTTTGCACCTGCTCTGCCACCCATGAATGGTCTGTTGTTATCTGACTAATTTTGCCCGCCCTAAAACGATACGCCCTGCTATCACCCACATTGACAATCAGCCCCTGCGCCCGATGATACAGCGCAGCCACCAATGTTGTGCCCATGCCATGCTTCTTCACATCCGCCTCGGCAGCCTCCCACACAGCACGATTAGCAGCCGCCACCGCAGCCGCCAGCGTGGCACGCGCATCGACCCAATCGCCCGTGTAATACTCGGCAAAGAGCGTCTCGATGGCCAACTGGCTGGCCACTTCACCCGCGGCATGGCCTCCCATGCCATCGGCAACAGCCACCAGATACCCACGCTGCTGCAAAATCTCATCACTCAGCCCCAGACGCTGTTGCCAATCCTGCACAATGCCAAAAGCATCTTCATTATGATCTCGCACCTTGCCGGTGTCGGTACGAGTTACGACTTGATACAAAATAGGCATAGGAAAACAATTAGAGAGAAATGGGATAACAGCCAAAGTATACCATAAACGTTGGGAATTCCTGTGCTATGTGGTACGATCATTTGACATGATTCAAGCCCTCCATGGACGAAAAGTGACCAAAGGGGACGAAATCTGCATCTTTCTTCGTCCATTTTCGTCCTGTCGTCCCTTCGTCGGTTTGTGGAACAGCAAATCAAAGCATCAATGCCTGCTTTTTAGAGCAGAAAAGTCGCACATCAGG
>CAZMDD010000049.1:0-7774 GCA_964565065.1 uncultured Caldilineales bacterium
CGACTAACGTACCCGACTTCAATCACCACAAAGGCGCAAAGACACTAAGAACACCAAGCATTTCAAAGCTTTTTCTTTTCTTCGTGCCTTTGTGGCTTCGTGTCTTCGTGGTTTCTAGCCGGGCTACCTTAGTAGTAACCAGAAAATGCAGAAAGCCATCAAGAAAATCTGTGCCATCTGTGAAATCTGTGGTTGCCATAGCGACGAATTCATCTTCGCCGTTGGTCGAGATACACAGGCGCTTTTCTCACGTTGCAAATGCGTATCTACTTAACGCAAATCACTGGCCCGAGTCAACAGCTCGACCCACTGAGCAACATCCTCATCTTCAGGCAGTTGAGCAGCAACATCACGGGCCAGTGGCAACACATCGGCCAGGGTGCTGCCTTGTGCCCAATAGCTCCCGCGCAGGATTTCGGCAAACTCGGCCACGCCCGCTGCCAACTTGAAACGAGCATCAGCCGCATCAAAATCATTCAGGAATGCTTCACGGTTGATGGCGTGGCTCACTTCGGTGACATAGCCTGTATCCGGCTCAGCGTAGCGAACGTTGACCTGCGCCACCTGGCCCGCGGCATCATCGTAAAATTTGAGTTCGTACAGGGCAGTCACATTGTGGCCCGCCCCCACCTCGCCCGCATCCACGCTGTCATCCTCAAAATCTTCATCATTCAGACGCCGATTTTCATAGCCCAACAATCGATAGCTTTTAACGACATCGGGATTGAAATCAACCTGAATTTTGGCATCCCGGGCCACGACCTGCAACATGCCGGTCAAATTTTCAACAAAAACGCGGCGGGCCTGCTCCAGAGTATCCACGTAGTAATAATTGCCATCGCCATCATCGGCCAATCGTTCCATGAGCACATCATTGTAGTTGCCCATGCCAAACCCAACGGTGGAGAGGGTGATGCCGTCATCGACATAGGCCCGCACCTGCCGCAAAATGCTCTCGGGCCCGGTATTGCCCACATTGGCCACGCCATCGGAGCAGAGGATAAGGCGGTTGATGCGATTTGGGCGTAACTTTTCGGCAGCCATCTGATAAGCCAACTTCAGGCCCTCCTCCGCGTTGGTAGAGCCGCCGGGATGTAATCTTTCGATGGCGTCGAGGATGCCATCACGTTCGCCGGCGTCGGTAATGGGCAGCAGAATTTCACCCCGGGAGCCGTAGATAACAATGCCAACTTCATCGGTGGGGCGAAGTTCATCCAACAGTAGTCGCAGCGAGCGTTTGACCAAGCCCAAGCGATTTTCCCGCTCCATAGAGCCTGACACATCAATGACAAAGATGAGGGTGGCGTCCTGGCGCTCGTCATCGGGAATCTCGCGGGCTTGCAGGCCCACGCGCATGAGCCAGTGCTTGTCATTGCCAAAGCGCGAGGGAGCGCCATCGATGTGGATAGCAAATGCGCCTACGTCGGGCCGCGAGTAATCATAATCGAAGTAGTTGATAAACTCCTCGACCCGCACCGAATCAGGCTCGGGCAAATGACCGTCGGTGATGTAGCGGCGGGCCACGGTGTAGGATGCGGTGTCGACATCCATGGCAAAGGTAGAAAGATGGTCATCTTCGGTATCGATGAAAGGGTTGACGCCATAGTGCTTGTAGAAAGTGGCGTCATAGGGAGCGTCGTTGACCGGGTCGCTACCGCCAGTGGAAGGGGAAAATCCGAGAGAGGCAGGGCGCTCGGTAGCAGACACCTCTTTCCTTATTGCAGATGTGGATTCGCCCGTGGCAAGGGGGGGAGGACCGCAGGCAACGACCACCCCTGATAACAACAGCCCCAACGCAAGAAGGATCAAACGAGTAACAAACCTGGACATGAGCTTCTTCTCCTTTTTGAGCGTGAAACAGCGTAAAAATGATGATTCGGGCCCGCTGACAGGGCAGTTGCAGCGCGCCCGCAACACCTGCTTGCTCCTAAAACGCTATTGTCACCGATTTTGTTCCCCTGCTGGTTCACTGGATGCACAGCCCCCTCCCACCGGCATCGCCCGAGAAGCCCCGGGCTACAAATGCGAAGCCCGTTGGGCTAGAAACCATCAGCCCGCCAGGGCTTGGCAAGGGTAGCCCCGCTGGTTCACCACGGGGCGGAGGCGGCAGGTGGATAAAAATTCGTTTGGAGCTTCAGGTTTCCACCACCCATCGCCCGAGAAGTCCCGGGCTACAAATGCGAAGCCCGTTGGGCTAGAAACCGTCAGCCCGCCAGGGCTTGGCAAGGGTAGCCCCGCTGGTTCACCACGGGGCGGGGGCAGTTGGAGGTGATCCGCTACTCGTCAAGATGTGTCTTCACCCACTCAACAATCTCGACCAGCGCCACCTCGGTCTGTTCGCCCGTTTCCATGTCGCGCAGCGCGGCGACCCCGCGGGCCAGCTCATCCTCGCCGATGATGGCTGCAAAGCGCACGCCCGATTTGTTGGCGCTCTTGAGTTGCGATTTGAGGCTGCGCTCGCCAAAGGCCAGGCTGGCAGGCACGCCCGCGGCCCGCAACTGGCTCACCAGTTTGATGGCGGCCACTTTGGCGATGGGCCCGCGGTGCAGCGCCATGATGCGCGGACTGAGAAGCGCGGGTGGGGTGATGTCCTGAGCCTTGAGGCTGAGCACGATGCGCTCGACGCCCATGCCCACGCCCACGCCGGGCGTTTTGGGCCCGCCCACCGACTCTACCAGACCGTCGTAGCGGCCACCGCCGCAAAGAGCATTCTGTGCGCCCAATTCCTGGGCCCACACCTCGAACACAGTACGAATGTAATAATCGAAACCGCGCACCAGGCGATAATTCACCTGGTAAGGCAATTCCAGAGCTTGCAGATAACTTTGCAGCGTGTCGAAATGGGTGGCGCAATCGCGGCACAGATGCTCCACGCTCTTGGGTGCGTCATCCAACAGGGCCAGAGTAGCCTTCTCTTTGGTGTCCAGCACCCGCAAGGGATTCACCTTCAGACGGCGTTTGTCCACCTCGGGCAAGGCGTCGTAATGCGTCTCAAAGTAAGCCACCAGTTTATCGATGTAATGGGGACGGCACACCGGGCAACCGATGGAATTGATCTGGAAGGTGACGCCCTGAAAGCCCAACGCCTTGTACAAATTGTAGGCGAATTGCATAATCTCCAAATCGGCCGCGGGGTCTTCCTCGCCCAGAAGCTCGGCGTTGATTTGCGTATGCTGACGGAATCGCCCGGCCTGGGGGCGTTCATGCCGAAACAGCGGGCCAATGGCATAAAGCTTGACCGGCTTGGGCCGGGTGTGCATCCCATTTTGCACGTAAGCCCGCATCACGCCCGCAGTGAACTCGGGCCGCAGACTGATACTGGTTCCATCCAAATCCTCAAAGCTGTACAATTCTTTGTCAAGAATGATGGCGGTTCCTTCTTGCAAACCACGCATGAAAAGACTGGTGGCCTCCAGAACGGGTGTATCAATCTGCTGGAAGCCAAATTTGCCAGCAGTGGCATGCGCAGTATTCAGCACAAAACGCCAGTACGGAAATTCATCGGGGAGAACATCTTTGAAGCCTTTGAGAGTTTTAAATTTGGACATGAGCGTAAAAGTCAGGAGTAAGAGCGGATGAAGAAGCGTAAGTGGTGGTCGCAGGATCGTCAATGACCCTCTGAGCAACAAAACTGGCGTCCATGTGCAGACCTATCACATTTTGATTTTCTTTGCGGCTCGGCGTCTGGGTTTTGGCTTTTCCAGGTTAGGGAAAAGATTCCTCGGCCCATTGCAGGGGATTCACAGCGATGGTGTTAATGCGGATTTCCCAGTGCAGATGTGCGCCGGTGGAGAGCCCGGTGGTTCCCACCAGGCCCAGTTGATCTCCTTTGGCCAGGGCGTCGCCCGGTTTGACATCGATGCGGGTGAAATGCCAGAAGTTGGAGTAAACGCCTGCACCATGATCGATGATGACCGCACCGCCTCGTACAAAGAGGGGCTCGGCCAGCACCACTGTGCCGGGCGCTGGCGCGAGAATGGGCGTACCTTCGGGCGCACCCCAATCGCTGCCGGCATGAAACGATGAGACCGGGCCACCGTTGTAGCTGCGTCGCGTGCCATAAGGTGATGTGCGCGGAAAACCCTCGGCGATGGGAAAACGGAAGGGCTGATGCCAGCAGGGCGGGCCTGTTACTTTGGCCCACAGCGCAAACAAGCGCTCCCGCTCAGCCTTCATCTTATCGGGAGCCAACAAATCACTTTTGCTTTCGGGAATTACGATGTATTGGGTTTCGTAGATGCCGGGCTGAATTTGCACCTCTTGCTGCATGGTGGCCGCTCCAAGATGTACGATGAGCGGTTTTGGGCCCGGTTCATCCAGCGCACCAGTGGGTAGCAGAGCAAAATAATGGTAGTCACCAGCCTGATGTCCTGCAGGCAGAAAGATCAGTTGCCGCCCCTGGAAACTGCCCCAGGGCAAACTGGGCACGTAGGAACGTATCTTGACAACACCTGTTTTGCCTTGCACGATGGCATCGGGCGCAGTCAGGCCCAAGGCCGGCAGGGGTAATGCTGCGGGTCGAGTAAGCAGAGGCGCTGTTCGGGCCAGCATGATGTCCATCTCACGAAACCCAAACATGGACATGACAACCCGGCTCATGTGCGTAAGCCCCCGCGCGAGCGCAGGTAGCGCCTGGGCCAGCGTATCATGGGCGCGCACGCCGGACGCGTAGGCCTGCACCTGCGCGGGCGTGGGGATGATCAGGGTTTGGCCCACCTGAATCATGTCGGGATTGGTGATGTCGTTGTAATACGAAAGCACCTCCACCGGTACATGGAATCGTTGGGCAACGGCGGTGAGCATATCGCCCGGCTGGATGGTGTACTGGGTGGGGCCCTCCTGAGCATGTGCGGTGGCGGGCCACAACATCAGCGTCAACAAGAGGATGAGGAACAAAAGGCGTCTCATAAGAAAATCGTACTCCACTCGGGGCCAGAAGGCAAATCATTCAGCTAAAAAAGTAGGGGAAGATAAAGTTGTGGGCCCACGGGCTGCTCCACGTAGGCGATAACGGCCTCAGTGACCAGTGCATCGGGGTTGGCGATGGCGATCATCTCGGAAATATGATTGTAGTTGGGCAGATAATGGGTTTGCACAGGCTGATTGGCCGCACGCAACGCTTGCTGAAAGGCCAGGGCCTGCTCGGGCAAGGAGGGTAAATCGAGTTGGCAATAAAGCAAGAGGAAGGGGGGTAAAGCAGCTTGCGGGTTCACATAGGTTTGCGGTGACGCCTCGGTGAGGGCAGCAGTATCGGTATGCCCGCCCCGAAACATCTGGTCAAATAAAGGCCAGGCAAAGGGATTAACGGTATTGAGATTGTAGAGTCCGCTCAGGCTGATGATGCCCTTCATGTGCGGGCGCCGGGTTGCATACGCCTCATGGGTGGCCAGCAAGCTCACCAAATGTCCCCCGGCAGAGTGCCCGAACAGGTAGATGTTTTCGGGATCGCCGCCATACTCGGCAATGTGCGCCACTGTCCAATCAAACGCCGCGGCCACATCGGCGATGTTGTCATTGTACCACGCAGATTTGGTGGCCCGCAGCAGATTGCACTGATCCCAGGAAGGACACCAGGTGTCGGCTAAATACACCTGATTCGAGGTCAGGCGATAATCGACATTGACTACCACCCAGCCCTTTTCCTGCACCAGCGTGGGTGTTAGCACGTCGGTGTACCAATCGGCATAGCCATCGGTCCAGCCGCCGCCATGCACGTAAAAGATGACAGGTCGCTGCTGCAAGGGGGCGTTCCCCTGCATCGGTTGTAGCACTTGCACTGTGCGCGTCTCAAAATTACTTTTATCCTGGTAGCGCACATCGGTGATATGGAAAGGGTGTGCAGGTTGATAAAGATGGGTACTTATCCGCACGGCATACCACGTTTTGGTAGTGTTTGCAGATACTACAGCCACCGAGGCTGCAAACAGTAGAAGAAAAATGGTCATGCCGATGGTGGTGTGATGCAGTTTCATGGTCAACCCTCCTGCCCTATTATAAAACATTGGTCAATCTCTGGCGAATCGTGAGAAAATAAGGACGCTGCATGAAATCGACATTTTTTGTTACTACTAAGGTAGTCCGGCTAGAAACCACGAAGACACGAAGCAACAAAGGCATGAAGAAAAGAAAAAGCTTTGAAATTCTTGGTGTTCTTGGTGTCTTTGCACCTTTGTGGTGATTGAAGTCGGGTACGTTAGTCGTTACCATTTTTTGGCTGACTACAGCTTATCCCCGCTCAGGAGCAAAAAAGATGAAGCTTTCCAGAAACTTTATTGCCCATCTGCCCACGCCCGTCGAGTCCCTGCCCACGCTTTCGCAGCAGTTGGGCGGCCCCGCCCTACTGGTCAAACGGGATGATCAAACTGGTTTGGCGTTCGGGGGTAATAAAACCCGCAAGCTGGAGTTTTTGGTGGCGGATGCCCAGGCCCGGGGCGCAGATTTGCTTATCACTGGCGGTGCTGCGCAATCGAATCATTGTCGGCAGACCGCGGCTGCGGCAGCCAGGTTTGGTCTGGCCTGCACGCTGGTTTTGGCAGATGACCCGCCGCAGCAGCCCAGCGCCAATCTTATTTTGGATCATCTTCTGGGGGCCCGCGTGGTGTGGACCAACGCCGAGGCCCGTGATGAGACCATGGCGTTAGTGCAGCAAGAGGCCCGGGCCGCGGGCCACACGCCCTATCTCATTCCTTATGGCGGCTCGAGCGAGGTGGGGGCTTTGGGCTATGTGTTTGCCATGCAGGAGCTTTTGGCGCAGGATGTGCGTCCTGATTGGATTGTGGTGGCCTCGTCATCGGGTGGGACGCAGGCGGGGCTAACGCTGGGAGCCAGGCTTTTCGGTTACGAAGGACGCATTCTGGGCATGAGCATCGACAAGCCGGAGGTGGAGCTGAGCCGTGACATTGTGGCAGCGCTGGCTACAGCCACGGCCCGGCACCTGGGCGAGGCGCACAGTTTTAGGGGTAGCGATGTTTTGGTGAATGATCATTTTGTGGGCGGTGGCTACGGGGTCATGGGCCCGCCCGAGGTGGAGGCGATTCAGCTTTTTGCCCGCTCCGAGGCGCTGCTGTTGGACCCGGTTTATACGGGACGGGCAGCCGCGGGCCTGTTGTCCCTCATCCGCGCGGGCTTTTTTGGCAGCGATGAGACTGTTCTCTTCTGGCACACCGGTGGTACGCCTGTGCTTTTTGCCGAAAGGTACGCGGGCGGGTTGCTGCCTCGGACGTGAGTGCGGACTCGCCTGGGCACATTTTTTTCGATGGATGGGGTAGTGGCAAACCAGCCCGCGGCGAGCATTTTGCCCCCTCCCGGCCTCCCCCCGTTTCGGCTGGGCCTCACGGTGGGAGGAGCTGGCGGTTGACTACGAAACGCTGCCCGCGGATGGCTCCCTCCCCCGCGGGCGAAGGAAAATGAGCGGGCGGGGGAGGGCCGGGGAGGGGGCAGCCCCAGCGGGGCTTTGCAACCGTAGCCTGTGGCTTCAGCCGCGGGCGAAGGCGGAAAACAGCCGGTTTGTCACAAGGTGGCAGGTCTTGGAGGAGGTGGCGCGGCCCGGGCCCGCAATAGCCCAGGCCCGAGCTGCAAGCTGATAGACGCCGAGGTGCTTTGTTCGGGCGTTGCGCGGGCGGGCGCATGATGTGCGGGCGGGCGGAAAACAGCCGGTTTGCCACGGGGCGGCGGGTCTTGGAAGGAGGTGACGCGCCCCGGGCCCGCGGTGGCCCAAGGCCCGAGCTGAAGGCTGGCGGGCGCTGAGGCGCCCTGTTCGGGCGTCGCGCGGGTG
>CAZMDD010000050.1:0-19235 GCA_964565065.1 uncultured Caldilineales bacterium
GGACATGATAGGTGATATTTTGATGGATAGTGATTGACTACGCGCAAGAAATCTGCATTGCACTTTTATTCATTTAGCGTTACTACTAAGATAGCCCGGGTAGAAACCACTAAGACACGAAGGCACGAAGAAAAGAAAAAGCTTTGAAATTCTTGGTGTTCTTAGTGTCTTTGTGCCTTTGTGGTGATTGAAGTCGGATACGTTAGTAGCTACCATTTCGCCCAGTTTACCACTGCAAAAAGAACAGTGTCAATACATCCGCAGCCACAGACTGCTCACACCATTGTTTTGTGCTACAATACCCCCATGAAACTACGTATTCTTTCCGCCCAGGATGTGCGCAAGGCGCTACCCATGCCCGATGCCATCGACGCCATGCGCACAGCTTTCTCAGAGCTGGCCCGGGGCAACGCACAAACGCCACAACGGCTGCACCTGCACATCGACGATGCTGGCGACACCCTCTTCATGCCTGCTTACTTGCCCGCCGGCAAGGTCCTGACGCAAAAAATCGTCTCCATCTTTCCCCAAAACCCGCAGCGCGGACTGCCTGTCATCACCGGCATGGTTATGGTGCTGGATGCGGAAACAGGCGCCCCCAAAGCGCTGCTGGAAGGCAGTGCGCTCACCGCTATCCGCACCGGTGCGGCCAGTGGCTTGGCCACCGATTTGCTGGCCCGCGAGGACAGCAGTATCGCAGCGCTGATTGGCGCAGGTGGCCAGGGGTATGACCAGGCGCGGGCCTTGTTGGCTGTGCGAAAGCTAAAAGAGTTGCGCATCATCAGCAAACAGGGAGAAAGCGCCGCCCGCCTGGCTGCGCGCCTGCGTGAGGCGGGCGTGAACGCGCGGGCTACGTCCATGCGCGCGGGCGTGCAAGGAGCCGACATCATCAGTGCCGCCACCACCAGCACCACCCCCCTCTTTTTGGATGCCGATGTGGCCCCGGGGGCACACATCAACCTGGTGGGAGCCTACACGCCCAAGATGCAGGAAGCGCCCGCTGCCACCATCATGCGGGCCCAGGTTTTTGTGGATGATGTGATGGCCGCAGCACACGAGGCTGGCGACATCATCAAGCTGGTGCGGGCCAACCTGTATCACATGAACGATTTGGCGGGAACGCTGGGCCAGTTGCTGCTGGGACAGGTCGCAGGCCGGGAATCAGCAGAGCAGGTTACAGTCTTCAAGAGTGTGGGGCTGGCAGTGCAGGATGCCGCGGCTGCCGCACGAGCTCTGGCACGGGCCGAAGAGCTGGGTCTGGGCCAGGTTCTGGAATGGTAGCACGACAAGGCGGGCGCTGACTCGGCGTTGCTGCTGACGTTGTGTTTTTTCAACATTTTGGCCATCTGTGCTATCATCGGGCAGCACAACAGAACGCAGAGCGTTTCACAAACCTATCAATGGAGAACAGGCATGAAAGAAAGTTATCCAATGTTGGCTGTCGAGGAAGCACGACGTCGCATTCTCGAAAAATTTCATCCCCTGGAGGGGGAGCGCATTCCAGTGCTGGAGGCGCTGGGCCGGGTACTCATGGAAGATATTCATGCGCCCATGGATATCCCGCCGCTGGCCAACAGTGCCATGGATGGTTACGCCATCAGGATAGAAGATGTGGCCCAGGCCACGCCCGAAAACCCCGCTATCCTACAAGTTGTGGCTGATTTGGCCGCAGGCTACGTGCTGGAAACACCCTTGCAGCCGGGCCAGGCGGTGCGCATTATGACGGGTGCCCCCATCCCGCAGGGAACTGAGGCTGTGGCGCCTTTTGAGCATGTGCAACGCCAGGGCGACACCGTTATCATTCCCCGCTCGTACAGCTTGTGGAAAAACATACGTCACGCTGGCGAGGATGTAAAAGCGAATCAAGTTGTACTCCAGGCGGGCACAGTTTTACGTCCGCAAGAAATTGGCATGCTGGCTGCGTTGGGAAATCCCACCGTGCTGGTCCATCGCCGCCCGCGCGTCGCTGTGCTTTCCACCGGCGATGAAATCATCGATGCTGCCGCGCCGTGGCAACCGGGCAAAATACGGGATGCCAATGGCTACACCGTGTCTGCGCTGATTCTGAAATATGGTGGCATCCCGCTGCGCATGGGCATTGCGCCCGACACCATCGAAGCCCTGACCGCAAAGGTGCAAGAGGCGCTGGACGCGGGCGCAGACTTCATCGTCACCTCGGGCGGTGTTTCCATGGGTGATTTCGATGTGGTAAAGAAGGTGCTGGCCGCAGAAGGTGAGATGCACTTTTGGCGGGCCCGCATGAAACCGGGCAAACCACTGGCTTTTGGAACTATCAAGGGCGTTCCTCTGATTGGCCTGCCAGGCAATCCCGTTTCTTCAGCTATCTCCTTCGAATTATTCGGACGCCCCGCTATCCTGACCATGCTGGGCAAAACCGCATTGCAAAAGCCCACCATCGATGCCATTCTGGTCGATGCCATCAAACGCAAGGATAACCGTCGTCACTACATGCGGGTATGGCTGGAAACACGAGAAGACCAGACCTATGCCCATCTCACGGGCGACCAGGGCTCAGGCATCCTGCTCTCCATGGTGCAGGCAGATGGCCTGGCCATCATCCCCGAAGATGTTGACCACACGCCCCCCAACTTCCCGGTCAAAATTCTTATGCTGGATTGGCCCGAACGCTAGGAAGACTGGAGCGAAAAGAGCAAAAACGCACATCTGCGCAGCGTCCATTTACGAATGAAGCAGCAACAAACTTGACACCAACGCTTCCAGTCTCTATACTTGCCCCAGCTAGAATTTCGCCCTCGTAGCTCAATGGCTAGAGCAACAGTCTTCGGAACTGTGGGTTGGGGGTTCGAATCCCTCCGAGGGTACACCAAAACAGCTACGCAGGCGTGCTTGCGTAGCTGTTTCTTTTGAAACGACTGATGCGGCATCACCAAAACCATCCCCCATCCTCCCATTCCAGAACAGCGTCATAGGATTTCCATGTCAACGCCCGAAGCGCTTCCTCCCCATTATCGCCGCAATTTTGCCGCGGGTCTGATTCACGGCATCTTCTACCAGGCCTCTGCCGCGCTTTCCAGCATCCACACAGTGTTGCCCAGCTTGGTAGCGGTACTCACGCCCGCGGCCAGCGCCGTGGGCCTGCTGGCCTCCATGCAAAACATCGGTCGCGTCATCCCCCAGCTTTACACCGCGTACATCGTCGATGGCATGAAACGCCGTAAACCACTGCTGGTGGGAATCATTACCTTTCGGGTACTTTCATTTGCACTACTGGCAGGCCTGGTTTATCGCTACGGCATCAGCAAGCCCATGGTGGTACTGGTGGCGCTGCTCACACTCTTTGCCACTTTTTCCATCTTTGGCGGCATGGGCTCAGTGGTTTATGCCGATATTTTTTCCAGAGCCATTCCGGCACGGCGCCGCGGGCGTTTTGCAGGCTCCAGGCAACTCTTCGGCTATGCACTGGCCGTGCTGGCAGGCTACTTCATCAAACAGATACTGGGCAATGAGCAAAGCTTTCCATACCCTCTCAACTTCACCATCATCCTGGGCGCCAGCGCCATCACCCTGAGCATCGCCCTGACAGGCTTTTTGATGCTCAAAGAACCGCCTACCCCCCAACGACGGGTATTACAAAAACGAAGCGAGCTGTGGCAAACCTCATGGCGACTATTCAAAAGCAGCCGCAGCATGCAATGGCTGCTCGTGGTGCAATCACTCATCATGCTCACCCTGTCGGTGGCCCCCTTCTTTGTGATGCACGCCAAACAGGATTTGCAGATCCCTCTGGGCACAGTGGGCCTTTATCTTTCGCTGCAAATGGCCGGTTCAGCGGTCACCAACATCCTCTGGGCCTGGCTTTCTGATCGCTTTGGCAATCGCTCGGTGATTATCGGAGCGGCCCTGGCGGTGATGCTGGCATCGAGTCTGGCCTGGTTGACGCCCGCCTCGCTGGGATGGCTTTACGGCGGCGTTTTTCTGCTGCTGGGCAGCGCCATGAGTGGCACACAAGTGGGCTTTCAGAACATCATCCTGGAAATGGCAGATGATGTAGCCCGCCCGGTGTGCGTCGCTATTCGTAACACTGCCCTGCTCCCCATTGCCATCGCCCCCCTGCTGGTGGGATTAAGCACCCGCTGGCTCTCCTACCCCACCATCTTTGCCCTGGCAGCCAGCTTCTCTCTGGCCGCGGCCCTGTTGGGCATGTTCTTGATGCCAGAGCCCCGCAACAACCCGGACGCAGTGTGCACGCTATGAAAATTCGCAATCGACATGGCCACTTCAACCTTATCGGGCCATTTTATGACAAGGTATTTGGTTCCATGCACCACGAAACCCTCCTCCGGCATCTAGCCATGCAGCCGGGCGAGTTGCTGTTGGATATTGGCGGGGGAACAGGACGGGTCGCCCAGCATCTGCTGACCAGCGGCGCCCGCATCATTGTGGTGGATCCCGCGCCCGGCATGTTGCAGGGAACACGCCAAAAGGGCATCGATGCGGTACGCGGTCTGGCAGAACAACTCCCCTTCGCCAGCAACAGCATCCCCAAAATTCTGATTGTAGACGCATTCCATCATTTTGCGCAGCAGCCACTTGCTGCCCGAGAATTGCTGCGCGTCCTGACTCCGGGCGGACTCCTGGTCATCGAAGAACCTGACTTACGCACCACAGGAACCAAAATCATCGCCATTCTGGAAAAAATCGCACTGATGCAAACGCACTTCATAGCCCCGCCCGAGCTGGCAGCACTTTTTATGAGACAGGGCGCAGAACTCATCACCATCACCACCGAAAACATCAACGCTCAGATTGTGTTACGCAAACCCAACTAAAGAAACAGGAAGAACCATGTCACAAGCAAACATTACATGGCGTGGCGATATGAAATTTGACGCCACCACCGCAGAAGGCTACACTTTTACCATCGATGGCAGCCGCCAGGAGGGCGTTGGCGCCATGGACTTACTTCTCTTTGGTCTGGCAGGCTGCACCGGCATCGACGTGGTGCTCATCCTCAAAAAACAACGCCAGCCCGTTGAGGATGTGCACGTGCAGGTTTCGGGCCAGCGCGCGCCTGAACACCCCAAAGTCTACACCAAAATTCACATCGATTACCTGGTGACCGGCCAGCTCAAACCGGAAAAAGTAGAAAGAGCTATCCAGCTTTCAGAGGAAAAATTCTGCTCGGCTTCAGCCATGCTGGGCAAAACCGCTGAAATTACCCACAGCTATCGCATCATCTCCCCAGATGAAGCCTGAAGTGCTATAATGTGGCAAACTTTCATCCATCTTCATCCCCAGAGGTTGCTATGTCTGACATGCTACCGATTTCGTTGAATCTGAATAAACGTTTGCATCCAAATCTCAGACGTTTGCGGGTGGTATTTGTGCCGGGGCCCATGGATTCAGTGTTAGAGGAGGTGATACAGGGGTTACAGCAAAGTTTCAAAATTTTAGGGCATCAGGTACAAGAAACACCCACCGACGAAACAGATATTTTATTAACCACCGCACCTTATGGCCAGCCGCTCAACTGGCGACAATCGGTGATGCTTACGGCGCGGCGGCGTTTCAAGCTCAAGAAAAATCCCAATGTTTTCACGCTGGTGCATGTGCGCCCGCAACGCCTGCAAGCTGATTTGGATTATCTAGCCAGAATTTTAAAAAAGGAGCCGCCAGATCCGGCCGATTACAAGTTTGCCGGCATGCAGCCCCAGGCCTATCAGGTACTTTTCGAGCAGGGGCGCCGGGGCGGACCTATCTTGGCACTGGAACGCATCGTGCAATCGCAGGCCATGAGCTTGCGCATTTTGCTGGTGGTAGGGGAAGAGCATCCCGATTATCTCTACCACTTCGATCTGGTGGGGGCATATCCCAAAAGCGTTCATGGCGATGACCCCATGCTGTTCTACCATGATATCGCATTACGTCTGACCACCACCATCAGCACCCGCGAGGTAACGGATCACCTGGTGCATGAGGAGAAGATTCCGCTTGCAACATGGCAACGCTGGCTCGGGCCCCAGGCCATGCGTACCGCAGCACTAGAGCTGGGCAAACGCAAATTCTTTACCGAGATGGTACGGGTCAACGACTTGGTAAAAGTACCCGCGGTGCAAGATGCCGTGGCCAATCAATACTCGGAGGGCTGCTTTGGCACCTGGGAACCTTGTGCACCAGGCCTGATTGCCACAGTAACAGGCAGCGCCCGCCCGGTGGATAAAGACAACATCAGTGATGATGACCTGACGCTCATCGTGGGGGTGCGCCCGGAACGCACCGGCGCCATCGTGCAGCATGTGGCAGGCAAACATAACGATCCTCCCTCCTCTGAAGCAGTAGAAATGATGGACATGGATACAGCGCTCCCGCGCATCCAGCTTGATTTGCCCCAATGCGACACCCTGGCGGAAGTGCCAGTGGTGCGCTCCAAGTTGCACGGACATCGCGGCATCAAATCTTATGACCCCGCTTTGGTAGAATACGCCCCCATGCCGCCAGCCTACTTCGATTTCATTGTCTCGTGCGCGACCGAGGCGCAGGCGCGCGGCGTGCATGATGCCTTCGCGCGTGCGCAATGCCTGCTCAATCCACACGATCCCCGACAAATTGCCTTTACCATTTTGCCGGGGCATGGCGTGGTCATTGTCGAAAAATGGCAGCCGCACAAAGCCCCCTTCCAGCTCATCTGGGAGGCCATAGACAGTGGGCAACTGGTCATCGATAATCATGTACCCCAGGGCCGCATGAGCTTTCAACCCACATCCTCAGGCCAACGAATCCTCCACGAAGAGCCGTTCTAGCAACCGCAAACCCATGCCAAACACCGACCCTGTCCCCCGCCAAAACCAACACCAGGTATCGCACTGGACGCCCGAGACCAAACGCTGGGCAATCAGCATTTTGGGTGCGGTGCTGCTGGGGCTTGTCTATTACGCCCGTTCATCCCTTTCGTGGTTGGTGGTGGCAGCGTTACTGGCTTATCTGCTGCAACCTGTTGTCAATTGGATGACCCGGCATCGCGTGCCTCGCATCGTGGCTGTACTCATCAGCGTTTTCCTGGCCATGGGAGCCATCACCATCATCCCTATTCTGCTGATGCCGCTGCTGGTAACGCAGTTTATGGATATGCTGCGAGGACTGCAAGAGGCGATTATTCAGGGAATCACCCTGTTCAATCACTGGCTGCAAGAAGCCCAAACCATCGAAATTTTTGGACAGCAATATGATGTGGCAGCCATCATCAACCGCAATGTGGATAGTTTTTCCGGGCCCGAGGCAGAAATCTACGTGCCTACCCCGCCAGATTTGATTTCGTATGTAAAACAGGCGATTCAGGCTGCGGGTGGCGTGCTGGCTTATCTCACAAGCTGGATCACTGCCATTTTGGGGCGACTCATCAACCTGGCGTTTTCACTCATCTTGCTACTGTTTTACACCATTTACATCACCCTGGATGGACGAAAACTGAAGCCCTGGTTGCTCTCTTTGGTCGAGCCCAGCTACCTGCCCGAGCTGGAAGAAATTAGCGCCCGCATCAACCGGGTATGGCAAGCTTTCTTCCGCGGACAATTGCTGCTCTCATCAGCAATCGGACTCATCACCTTTTTAGGGGGATTGGCGATTGGTCTGCCCAATGCGTTGGTGCTGGGCATCATCGCTGGTGTGCTGGAGGTTATCCCTACCCTGGGCCCGATTTTGGCCGCCATTCCCGCCATTGCCCTGGCTCTGATTCAAGGCTCCAGCGTACTGGGCGTAAGTCACACAACCTTTGCCATTATCACCATCTTTCTTTACTTGGGCATCCAGCAGCTTGAAAACGCGCTGATTGTGCCCAAAATCATGGGCAAGGCTCTGGAGCTGCACCCCATGCTGGTAATTGTGGGGGTGGTCATCGGAACCAATGCCGCGGGCATTTTGGGGGCATTTTTGGCAGCTCCCACCATGGCAACGCTCAAAATCTTTTTCGGCTATGCTCATGCAAAAATTCTCAACCGCAACCCCTTCCCCCTGAGCTTTGCTGAGGAGGAGGCCTTGATGCGGGCACAACAAGGGCCCGGCCTAAAACAGCGCTGGCAAGGCTGGCAACAACGCTGGCAGCGCCTGAAATCGATAGAAAAAGAACCACCCAGCGACAAGCAAGAGAGGAAATCATGAATTTACAGCTAACAGGCCGCATTGCCGCGGTGGCAGCATCCAGCAAAGGACTGGGCCTGGCAGTAGCCCGAGAACTTCTGCACGAAGGCGCCAGCGTAGCCCTGTGTAGTCGCCACCAGGCCCGCATCGATGAAGCTGCACAAAAGCTGTGCGCTGAAACAGGGGGCGAAGTTTTGCCTGTGGTAGCTGACTTAAGCACGCTTCAGGGCTGCCGTCACTTCATCGAATCTGCTGTCCAGCACTTTGGTGCGCTGGATATTTTGGTAACCAACGCGGGCGGCCCACGTTCCGGTCCGGTAACCAGCTTTGATGATGCCGCCTGGCAAGAAGCGCTCCAGCTCAACCTGCTCTCGACAGTGCGCATGGTCAGTGCAGCCCTACCCCACCTTCGACAATCGCCCCAGGGTCGCGTGATTGCCATCACCTCTATTTCGGCCAAGCAACCGCTCAACAACCTGGTACTTTCCAATGCCACCCGCGCGGGCGTCATCGGCTACATCAAAAGCCTGGCCAACGAGCTAGGACACACCGGCATCACCTTCAATGCGGTGCTGCCCGGCTGGACCCGCACCGCCCGCGTGGATACGCTGCTGGAAAGCTTGGCCCAGGCCCGCAATACCACGCCGCAACAGATAGAAGCAGGCATCACAGCCAGCATCCCAGCCGGACGTATGGCCACGCCCGATGAATTTGCGGCGGTGGTCACATTCCTGGCCTCTGCCCGGGCCAGCTATCTCAATGGCGTCGCTCTGCAAATTGATGGCGGCCTCAGCCAGAGTCTGCTGTAGCCTGCCCCAGATTCACGCATCACGCATCTCACCGAGGAACAACCATGAAACTCACCCCCGACTTCATCGCCACCCTGCAAGCTATCTACCCCGCCGACCGCATCAGCTTGGCCCGTGGTGTGCGCCAGCAGCACGCCCGCGACCAATCTGCCCATCAAGCACATCTGCCCGACCTGGTGGTGTGGCCCAAAAGCGCCGCGGAGGTTAGCCAGACCTTGCAACTCGCCAACCAAGCCCGCGTGCCGGTCACGGCCTGGGGCGCAGGAACCAGCATCGAGGGCAACCCCATCCCCACCCACGGCGGCGTGGTGATGAACCTGAGCCAGATGAATGAAATTGTGGCTATCCACCAGCAAGATTTCCAGGTAACGGTGCAACCGGGCGTGCTTTACAAAGATATGAACAAAATCCTGGCCCGCTACGGCCTCTTTTTTGCCCCCGACCCCGGCGCCAATGCCAGCATCGGCGGCATGGTAGCCAATAATGCAGCGGGCATTCGCACCGTAAAATATGGTGCTACCCGCGATAATGTACTGGCGCTGCAAGTGGTGCTGGCAGATGGTCGCATCATTCATACCGGGTCTCGCTCGGTCAAGCAGAGCTCCGGCTACGACCTCACGCATCTTTTTGTGGGCTCAGAGGGAACCCTGGGCGTGGTGACACAAGCCACGCTCAAACTGGCCCCCATTCCCGCTTATCTCAGCGCGGCAGCAGCCACCTTCCCCACCATCGAGGATGCAGCCCAAACAGTGTTCGAAATTATCGGCGCGGGCCTGGAGCCCAGTGCGCTGGAGCTTTTGGATGCCACAGCAATCCGTGTCATCAACACTGACCCCAACATCGACTTCCCGGAGCGCCCTGCGCTGTTCATGGAGTTTTCGGCCAGCAATGAAACTGCACTAGATGAGAGCTTGAATCTGGTGGAAGAAATCTGCCGGGACAATCGAGCGCAGGATTTTGACAGAGGCGTAGGACGAGAGGAACAAACTCGCTTGTGGCACGCCCGCCATCACCTGTTCGAGACCCATGTGCGCTATTTTGCGGGTCAAAGTTTTTTGGTAGGCGATGCCGCGGTTCCCATTGCCAACTATCCCACACTCATCGCCCGCACCGCCACGCTGATGCAGGAAATGGCATTGGAGGGCAGCCTGCTGGGGCACGCAGGTGACGGCAACATCCATACCATTGTCTTTTATCCCCCGGATGACGAGGCAGCCAAAGCCAAGGCACTGCGTTTCAACGATGCGTTCATTGGGCTGGCCCTGGATTTAGAGGGAACCAGTACGGGCGAACATGGCGTGGGTCTGGGCAAACAAAAATTTATGGCCCGTGAACATGGTCTTGCGCTCAACGTCATGCGAGAAATCAAGCATACGCTGGACCCGCACGGCATTCTGAACCCAGGCAAGGTGCTGGGATTTTCGGAAGATTGAGGTCAATCAGTCCTCGCTTAATAGTCACTGACTACACGAATATGCCTGCAAGACCCACCGTTCTCTTTTACGAGACCAGTTATTTTCGCTTTTATGGTGCTGGCATGATGCTTTTGTGGACAATGCAGCATCTGCAACGCATCCGCCCACTCTTTGTGACGCCGGGCCAGGGCGAACTCACCCGCCGCGTGCAAGAAGCAGGCATCGAGACAATAGTGCTGCCGATTTCGGAGAGATGGCAACGGGCTGCGGATAGTCGAGGTGCGCGCGGCAAGCTGCAAAAACTACTAACGGCCCCCACACTGGCCACGCATGTGCGTGCGCTGGCGCGTCTCGCCCGCGAGCGCGAGGTGATGGGGATTCATGCCAACAGCACCAGGGCTGCGCTAATGGCCGGCCCAGCGTCCCGCCTGGCCCATGTGCCCATGTGGTGGCATTTGCGCCGTGAGCGCCCTCTGCACGGAGCAGAACGCCTGGCCTTTGGCATGGCGCAACAGGTTATCTGCGTGGCTGATGCAGTCAAACAAACACTGGGCAATCCATCCAAAGCGGTGGTCATTCACGATGGCATTCCGGCCCGACGCATGGATGGCAACACATCGGGTGCGGCACTGCGACAACGCCTGGGGTGGGCCGAGGATGCTCTGGTGGTGGGAGCGGTGGGCTCACTTACGCCTCGCAAGCGCCACGATCTCTTCATCCGCATGGCGCACATCCTGGCAGCCGAGTTTCCTCAGGCCCGCTTTTTTATTGCCGGACACCGGGCTCAGGGCGCACCTGCCAGCCACGAGGCCTATCTGCATGAATTGGCCGGGCCTCTGGAGACCAGCGGGCAATTGGTATTTTTGGGCTGGGTGGAGCAGATGTCTGAAGTTTTTGCAGCCATGGATGTTTTTGCCTTTCCTACCGATAACGAGGGCATCGGTCTGGTGGCCATCGAGGCCATGCAAATGGGCGTACCAGTAGTGCGTACCAACACCGCGGGCGCCGAGGATATGATCGAAGATGGACGCAGCGGCTTCATTATTCCCACCGATGATTTGCCAGCACTGACTGAGCGTGTGCGTACACTGCTGCAGGATGCCACGCTGCGGCAGCGCATGGGCCGGGCCGGGCAAGAGGTGGCTCGGGCCCGTTTTAGTGCCCGGGCCATGACCGACGCCATCGAAAGGCTGATGCTGGGCGAAAGCTAGTCTCAGTTTTCGGGCACCCCATTACTCGCCGCTTGTTACTCCTAAGGTAGCCCGGCCAGAAACCACTAAGACACGAAGCCGCAAAGGCACAAAGCAAGAAAAAGTTTTGAAATGCTTGGTGTTCTTAGTGTCTTTGTGCCTTTGTGGTGACTGAAGTCGGGTACGTTAGTAGTTGCCGCCGCTTACTGAAACCGCGTCCTGATTCAGGTGCGAGGGGGCTACAGGTAGCGCGTAAAAGAGGGTGGTGCCCCGTCCCAGTTGACTCTCGGCCCAAATTTCACCGCCATGCCCGATGATGATGTGCCGAGCAATGGCCAAGCCCAGGCCACGCCCCCCTTTTTGGCGACTGCGTGCGGCATCAACCCGATAAAAGCGTTCAAAGATGTGAGGCAAATCCTGAGCAGGAATGCCTGAGCCGTTATCGGTAATGCTGGTGATGATACAATCCTGGCCCCGGTTTTTACAGATGGTGCGCCCGCGACGCAGGGACACGACGATTTGGCCGCCCGCGGGCGTGTAGCGGAACGCATTGGAAAGAATGTTGCGCATCACCTGCTCCAGCCGAAAGAGATCGGCCAACACCAACGCGGGCGCTGCGGTCACTGTTTCATCCACCTGAAGATGCAGGTCGATCTCTTGAGCAGCGGCCAGCTTGTGCCAATGTGCGATCATCTTTTTCGTGACCACAATTAAATCGATAGGCTGCAAAACCAGTTGCAATTCACCATCATCTGTTTCCGAAAGCCAAATCAAATCTTTGATGATGTTTTTCAGGTGCTCGAGCTCCTTTTGCACCTGCATCGCGGCATCGTCAGGCGTTTGCAGGCCATCCCGCAGCGCCTCCAGCTCCAGTTGAATGACACTCAGCGGGGTATTGAGCTCGTGAGCAACATCGTTGATTAAACGCTTGCGCAGGGCCCGCTGCTCGGCCAGCGCTTCAGTCATCATATTGAAGGCAACGGTCATCTGTCCCAGCTCATCAGCCGAGGTGACAGGCAAACGCTGCAGGGCGTGACCGTGAATGAGGGCCTGGGCAGCATGGGTAAGCGCGGTGACAGGCGTGGTAATGCGCCGGGAGAACCATATTCCCAAAAGAACGCCAACCAAACTGGCAATGACACCTCCCCAAATAATAGAATGTTTTATTTTTTGCAAAAACAACTGCTGCTGCGGATCAAAAGAGCCTGAAAAGGAAGCGACAATTACGGTGCCGATGCGTTCATTTGTTTTGGGATTATACAAAGGAACACCCATCTCCAAACTGGCCTCATCCAAATAACTGCCCTCCATGCTCATGCTACTATCGGGCAGACTATCGTAAACCACAAATCCCTCAGCAGCGGTTACCACCACCCGCTGCACGTCCAGCGGCAAGGTGCTAAGGAGCAATTCGATGACATCGGGCGAGTACAAAAAATCATAAGACGTGGGAGCATCGCCAAAAACGTCATCATAAACAAAACCAGCCACAAATACCTGCGTCATCGAAAGATAACGATCGCCCTCTTCTTCGGTCAGTTCGCCTGCGGCTATGGCCTGCTGCACAGCATTCTGTTCCTGCCCCATGATTGCATCGATGATGGTCTGAATGTCAATGCCCCGCATTTGGGCAACTTCGCTCAGTCCGCCAGAAGGCGCTGCATCGTAAGCATCCAAGAGTTCTTCACCAGACATATCCAAGACATCAGCGGCAGTGGCCATCCAATCGACATCGCTATTCCAATCGGGCAGAAGCATCTCTTCCGAGCGGGAATCCAAAAGCTCTGTCAATCCATTCCAGCTTTCGCCAAAGGTGTAAAAACGCTCTAAAACTGGGGCCAACGACTCTGCAATCAAGCGGTTTTCGCCCGAGACGTAGAGTTCAAAGCTGTTGTTGGCAGCTATGATGGAAAAGAGGCTACTAAGACTAACGGTAAGAAAAACCACCAACGCCAGCATGGCTGCCAACTGCCAACGAAGCTTTTTAAATGCAATCCCACGCATCAGGGAGCATCCTCAAATTTATAGCCCACGCCGTAAACAGTGCGAATGCGCTGTGGATGGGAGGGATCTGCCTCGATCTGTTTGCGTAAGCGCCGGATGTGAACATCGATGGTGCGATCAAAGCCGGTATAATCCCCCTCGAACGCGGCTTCAAGGAGTTGCTGACGGGTAAGAACACGCCCGGCGTTGCGCATGAACGTGGCCAGTAAATCAAACTGAATACGGCTAAGGCTGACTTCACGGCCATCCACCCGGCAGGTATGCGCGGCCTCATCCAGCTCGATGCCGTTGCTGCGCAAGCGTGCAGAAGTGGAAGCGCCGCGGTCCCGGGTGCGACGTAGCACAGCTTGGGCCCGGGCCAGCAGTTCTCCCGGGCTAAAAGGCTTGACTACGTAATCATCTGCCCCCAATTCCAGCCCCAGAATGCGATCATGTTCGCTGCCGCGGGCGGTAAGCATGATGATGGGAATTTCAGACTGTGCGCGCAGGGCCCGGCACACCGCCAGGCCATCCATGCCTGGCAGCATTAAATCCAAAATGACCAGATCGGGCGTTTGGGCCAAGGCCATTTCCAGGCCCCGCCCCCCATCCGCGGCTGATTGCACACGATATCCTGCCCGCTGAAAATAGGTGCGTACCCAGTGGGAAATCCGTTCTTCATCTTCAATTATCAGAACACTGGGAGCAGGCATTTCAGATTATCACAAAGCGATGGGGAAGACAGGGGGCAAAATAAGTGATGGTATGAACACGTCGGCGAAATTTGTACGAGCTGATGAATAGTTCCTGCGCATCTCCTTAATCTGATTCACAATCTTTTAGAATTTGCACATCATTCACATCGAGCAATTGTAGATTGTATCCCAACGAGGTGGTGAAATTCGTGGGCATCTCAAAGGAAGAAAGAATACCAGTAGCTGCAAATAGGACAGGCCGGTCGGTGGGTTCACAACGATCGACCAAGGCATGGAGCTCATCCAGCAGGTCAAATGTCTTTCCTGAGGAAGGAGGATAGATGAAAACGGCATTGATGCCTATTTTTCTAATGTCCGGCACTAACGCAAAGGAGTTATCTCGCTCGCCCAGGCGGGAGTCGAAGATATTGGCATAATCCAAAAAACCGGTCACCATCACCAATTGTCCACAAACGTCTTGATAATCTTTGGGATGCCTTGCCAGGGCGCGTACATCTATCTGCTTGATGCCCTGCCAGTACCAAATGCGAGATCCATTGATGGCCAGCCAACTATCTGAACCACATCTAAAAAATGCTGTTGCAGGATCATCGTAATAGCTATCTGTCCACCATTTTGCATTTAATGCATGGCTGGCACGAATTGTCGTGTCCTGGCACTGTGTAGGTGGTGAAAATGATGAAGTAGAGGCCCGAAAGCTGAGTAATAGCGCAGATGAATCTTGTGCATAGGTCAAATAGATATCCTCAGCTGCAGAGGGGAGCCAAGCAGGGAAATGATCGACAACTTGTGCATCGGCAGCCATTGCCGATGTGTAGTCATCAAAGTTTTCGGTAGTGTTTATTGTGGGTGACTGAACCGGCTCGCAAGCTGTTAGCAGAAAGAAGAGCAATAGCAAAGGCGAAACAAAGCGATTTAATACATTCATCATTCTATCCTCCTATTCAGTACGTAGAGTTTCGAGGGGGTGGCACTGCCATCACCTTTGCCGGCAAAACCTGAATGCAATCCCAAGCTGATGACAACCTCGGTGTATTTTATCATGGTCTAATTAAGAATGCCATCAAGCTTTCGAGTGGTGCGATGTGCGTGGCGACAACCGTCCCCCGACGTTGACACCAGGATGCAAGGGGTGCGCATCAGGCAGACGCACATCGCTCCTGCCTGACAAGTAGTGTATCAGGCAATTGTTTCATCATTATGACAGCCTAATGTCAGAGTTGTGTCTTGTTTGCCCACCGCAACAAGTGTGGTTACAATGGCGACACAGGCGTTTTTTTTCAAGTCACAAAGGCATGATGTAACTACTAACGTACCCGACTTCAATCACCACAAAGGCACAAAGACACTAAGAACACCAAGCATTTCAAAACTTTTTCTTTCTTCGTGCCTTTGTGGCTTCGTGTCTTCGTGGTTTCTAGCCTGGCTACCTTAGGAGTAACGGCATGATTGGCTATTCGCTGTTTTCCAACTTGCTTAAAAAGGCTTGGGCTTGCGTGTAGTTGGGGTTAAGCAGAATTGCCTTGCGGGCTGCCTTGATGGCATCATCACGGGCCCCCAGCATGAACAGGGCACGAGCGCGCCAGTAGTGAAGTTCTTCGACATCGGGCGTGGTGGCCAGGGTTGCATCGGCTAAAGCCAGCACTTCCTGGTAGCGCCCTACCTGGAAGTAGGCCCGAAATGGCTGGAATTGATACCACAACATACGCCAGGGCAATCCCAGGCGCCGGGCGGTGTCGTAGGCGTGCGCTGCTTCGGAATAGCGGGCCAGTTGGGCAAAGTCGGTTCCCAGGTTTGCCAGTTGTGGCGCATGCCGCGCAGCAGAAAGTGATCGGGCGCGGGGGTTAGTGCGGGCGCGGGCGTGGGGGTGGATGTGGCAGTAGGGGTAGCCGCGGGTGTAGCGTCTGCGCCCGCGGGCATGATGCGGGGCAGCGTGGGCCTGGGCGCGAGCGTGAGCGTAGGCGTGGGTGTGGGCGGGCGCGGGGAAGCGGGCAAGGGTGTGGGTACGCTCAGGGGGTGCCGGGCCGGGCGCAGGTCGGCCCAGGCGATGCGCACGCGCATGAGCAGACCGCTGAGTCCGCCATAGCGCCAGGAGCCCAACAATCCCAAGAGCAGAACGCTCAAAAGCAGTAGGAGCATTCCCCACCGCAGCAAGGTTTTCATGTTGTGTGCAGAGAAAATACTCGTGCTGCTGCGCTAGCCCGTCCTTTATTCGGGCGTGACATACGCCGCGGTGATGCCGCCATCCACGGTAAATTCGCTGCCTGTAACGTAGGATGACTCATCGGAGGCCAGGTAAAGTGCTGCGTAGGCCATTTCTTTGGCCTGCCCGAAGCGGCCCATGGGTATGTGCACCAAACGGCGCTGCTTTTTCGCTTCGGTGTTCAGGAATTTCATCAGCAGCTCGGTGTGCAGCGGGCCCGGGCACAGGGCGTTCACGCGGATATTTTCGCGGGCGTGCACCACTGCCAGTTCCCGGGTCAGCGCCAACACTGCGCCTTTGCTGGCGGTGTAGGCAATCTGCGGTGTGGCCGCGCCCAGCAGCGCCACAAAGGAGGCGGTGTTGATGATGGAGCCGCCCCCTGCGCGACGCAACGCGGGAATCCCATATTTGCAGCCTAAAAACACGCCCTTGGCATTGATGCGCATGGTCAAATCCCACACATCTTCATCGGTGTTCACCGCGTCATCATCGCTGCTGTGCATGATGCCCGCATTGTTGAAGAGGATGTTGAGCTGACCGTAAGTCTCTTCTGCGGCCTGCACCATGGCCTGACAATCTGCGGCCCGCGAAATATCTGCATGCACATAAAGGGCGTGGCCCCCTTCCTGCCGGATGCGGGCCACTGTTTCGGCGCCGCCCGGATCATTGACATCCACCGCCACAACTTTGGCTCCCTCACGGGCAAAAAGGAGCGCTGTCTCGCGGCCAATGCCGCTGCTGGCGCCGGTAATGAGGGCAACTTTGTTTTGTAATCGCATGAAAATCTCCTGGTGAAGTTGGGTCGTAGTTATTGGATATTGGACGGCAATTGTTAGATTTGCTCAAAATATCGCTTCCGCTCCCAATCGGTGACTGCGTTATCGTAAGCGGTTTGCTCGGTGTGGAAGAAATGGCTGTAATGATCGATGACATCATCGCCAAAGGCCTGGCGCGCAAAATCGCTGCTCTCGAACGTGGCGATGGCCTCGCGCAGGGTGCGGGGCACGTGCGGCAGATTCTGGGCGGCATACACATCCCCTTCGAACATGGCCGGGGGTTCGATGTGGTTGCGAATGCCATCCAACCCTGAGGCCAGGGCCGCGGCCAATCCCAGGTAGGGATTTACGTCCGCTCCCGGAATGCGACATTCGATGCGCAATGAGGGCCCGCGGCCCACCACGCGGAAGCCCGCAGTGCGGTTATCGTAGCTCCAGGCCAGGGCGGTGGGAGCCCAGGAGCCCGCCTGATAGCGTTTGTACGCGTTGACGGTAGGTGCGTAAAAGGGCATGAGCTCATGCGCATGGGCAATCCAGCCACCCAGGAACCAGCGGAACAGGTCGGAGCCAGCCACCGGGCCAATCATGGTTTCGCCGGCAAAGAGATTGACGCCGCCCGCTTTGTCCCACAGGCTCAGGTGCATGTGACTGCTGGAGCCAGCCAGTGCGGCATCGAATTTGGCCATGAAGGTGACAGCCAGGCCCAGTTGATCAGCCAGTTCCTTGAAGATTTGTTTGTAAAGGATGTGACGATCGGCCATGTCCAGAATTTCGGCGTAACGGATGTTGGTCTCATGTTGGCCGGGCCCCCACTCTCCTTTGCTGGTCTCCACGGGGATGCCGCTGGCGGCCAGGTGGCGGCGTGCTGCCGCGTTCAGCACTTCTTCGCGCGTGCCTTGCAGGATGTGATAATCTTCGAGGTAGGTTCCGAAGTGTTTCAAGTCCTGATAGTGCCGGGCGCGGGCGCTGGCGTAGGTTTCATCAAAAATGTAGTATTCCAGCTCGGTGCTGGCTTGGGCGGTGTAGCCCAATGCCGCGGCCTGGGCAATTTGTCTGCGCAGGATGTTGCGGGGGGCGATGCTGATGGGCTCGTGGGTGCGCTCATGATGGACATCGCAAAAGACCAGTGCGGTTTTATCCAGCCAGGAGGCCACGCGCAAGGTGCGCATGTCGATGATGCAATGAAAATCGCCATAGCCTTTCTCCCAGTTGGCAAAGGTATAGCCGGGAACGGGTTCCATTTCCATGTCCACGGTAAAAAGGTAATCACAAGCGTGCATGCCGCTCCGGGCCACGCTTTCTACAAAGAAATCTGCGGCGATGCGTTTTCCCATCATGCGGCCATAAAGATCGGGAAAAGCGGCGATAATGGTGTCGATTGCGCCCGATTCGACCTGCTCTTGCAGGGCTTCCAGGGTCAACATGCCTCGAACGGCGGTGTTCGTCATCAGATGACTCCTTATAACGTCACAAAGGTAGCGTAAGATTGTGTTTGAAAATAGCAGTATGTGTGATGATGTACTTTGCTATTATAGCACAAGCTGCCAGCAGGGGGTGCTGGGGAGTTGGTGTGGTTCACGGTTGGGGGTTCACGGTTCACAGTTCAAGGTTTACGGTTCGCGGTTCAAAGTTTGGAGGTTGGGCGCCCGGCGCGGGCGCCTTTGCCCCCCTCCCGACCTCCCCCCGTTTCGGCTGGGGCCTCACGGTGGGAGGAGCTGGCGGTTTACCACTGCCCCACTGCTCACTGACGCGCTGACCTCTGACCCACTGACCCTCTGGCCTCTGGCCTCTGACCTCTGACCCGCTGACTGGCTGCGCAGCAGCCGTCTGAGGGGGCAGCCCCAACGGGGCTTGGCAATGGTAGCCCGTGGCTTCAGCCGCGGGCGGAGGTGGGCAGGCGTAGACATGAGCGCACACAACAAAAAGACGGCTCCGCATTGATTGGAGCCGTCTTTTATGTAACTTGGGTAAAAGTGTAAGAATCAACTACCTGGAATCAGCGCAAAATCGAATTCGCCCAGGCGTTTT
>CAZMDD010000051.1:0-7530 GCA_964565065.1 uncultured Caldilineales bacterium
ACGAGATTGAAAAACCGTGGCAGCTTTATCAGCCTGTGGTACAAACCAGGGTCATGGTTATTGTTGACTGATGTTTCGCCAGCAGTAAGACAACAAGCGCTTTGCTGCAGCTATCCAAAGCGAACCGCCAAGGCACAAAGACATGAAGAAAAAGGGATGGAAACCTTTTCGTTTCATCTTTCTGGGTGTCTTTGTGACAAAAAGTGGATAAAAGATGCCGCCCGCGCCCATGGCATCAGTCACATGCGGGCCGCTACTCAGATAAACTAGAGACTGCGGCCTGCATTTTTACTTTTGGCAACACTTTTTTAAAAAAATCAGCGGGATTGGAGCATCACTGTGTCACTACCGGCCAAGATGATAAAGTGTTACGCTGGGGTTTTGATAAACCACCTGGGCCTGGCCCGCATTCACCAGCGCATCGAACTTGGCCAATTGCTCAGGCGAGAATAGGGTGCGCTCCAATTGGCCCACATAAACATAAGTCACATGAAGCTGGTCGATGAGCTGGCGCAGGCGCTGGACATCGGTCGTTTGCCAGAACTCACGGGCGACCTGCTCCCGCTGGCCTACCTGCCAGCCATAACGCTGCTCGCCCTGATGTTGCCCCAAAAGCGTGGGCAGTCCGGTTAGCGAAGCCACTCGCAGCCCCCCCGCCCGATAATAATCATAGCCCACATTTTGGCCATTGAGTTCGAACCAGGAAGCGGGCGCCTCGGCCAGCACGGGCGTGCCAGTGACATTCTCTTGCAGCCAGCGAATGGCGTCGTAATCATCCTTGAGCTGGATGATGTGGTTGCCATCGGGCCAACTGTATTGCCCCACGCTCATGTACGCCATGCCATCCAAAGTGGTGCGCGGGGGCCTTGGGCCGGGAAAACGATCATTAACACGGCTTTTTGTGCCCAAAATGGGAAAAATCAGGCCCAACCCCAGCAAAATCATCACTGTAGCCAACCAGGCCCAGCGTATACCCCGCCACCAGTTTGCAGCTTTGTCGGTTAGCCAGGGCAAGGCTGCGCCCGCGGCCACGCCTAAAATTACCCACGCTTGAATGTAAAACTTGAACAGGGTGTTCATGCGATACCATTCGCCATGATTCTTGCTAAAAAAGCCCTCGCCACAACCACACAGAAAATCCTTGAGATAAACAATCTCCACGCCCAGCAAAATGAGCAGACCAGTAAAGAAAAGCGCAGCTACAAACTGATCGGCTGCATTGATTTTACGCCTGTCAGGCATTGCAGACCGCCGGAACAGGAAGAGGCTGATAACTGCCACCAGCATTAGCAACAGGGCGATGACGGTGTATCCCTTTTTCAACAGTAGTCCGCCGAGCAAGGCTATGAGCAGCAAAATGCCCTGCGAGAAGGGCAATAGCCAATTTTTGGGGATGAGTGCTTCGTAAAAATCGAGAAATCGGGCGCTGCGGGTGTCGTGGCGGAAAAGTCCGGCCAGCCATTCCAGCAGAGGCACGCGTCCTGGGCGGGCCCCAAAAGTAATCAGCGCGTAGCTTATGGCGACAAAGATGAAGAATCCCCACAAACGCAACCACAGTGCAGCATCAGTCTTGGCATAAGCCATGGCCACACCTGTATTGAAAACAGTGGTGTAATGGCTGAAGAAGGGCCGATAAAGCAGCAGGGGCGCAGCCCCCAGGTAGAGCAGAAACAAAATGCCGGGCAGCACGCGGATGCGTCCATCCCGCAACCACACACCCAGCAGCCACGCCAGCAGCCCTATGCCCAGATAAGTAGGTAAATCCCACAAATTGATAGCGCCAATCGCCCCCAACACCAGGGGCAAGGTCAGCAGGATGGGCCAGATAGCGCTTTTGCGATGGTTCAGGCTGACCACCAGGGCATAGGCCAACGCCAAAAAGAGCAGCGTAAAGGGAATGCCAATCATGTGCGGGTGAAAGTCGGCAAAAAGATAGGACCAGAAGGGGAATTCGTTGATGGTAAAGGGCAACACCCGCGAAATATCCCAAAAATTGTAGGGGGGCAGCGGCGTGTTGCCATTTAGTGCGCCCGGCAACGCAGCCAGGGCCCGCACCAAGGTGGTGAGTCCGGGCACGCCGGACTGAAAATGGCTGGGACTCACCTGCGCCAATTGCCGGAACAACACCAATCCCCCCTCCAGATTGCTCATCAGCGCCACGATGACTGCTCCCAGCAGGCCCGCCCCCCTATTTGCTCGCCAATTTGCGGTGCGCCGTCGCAGCCCTGCTGCCAGGGTATACGTCAGGCTGAATGCGCCCGTGGCCGTTAGCGCAAATAGGGTGGGGATGGCCAAGTTGAAGACGATGGTGGGTTTGAGGCCTGTCAGCTTGGTGGGCACTGCCAAAATTTGATAGCCATAGTAGTAGTAATTCATAATCCCGTGGGCAAAATAGGGATCATAAGGAGGGAAGGTGGGCGTTTTGAGTACAGCATTGAAGAATGCAAATTCCATGAATTTTTCGCCGCCAAACCAGGGCTGCCACAAATCGGGGTTGAGCAGGCGGATGAACAAAAACAGCAAAAATGCGCCGCTAAACACCCCTTCTACGGCCCAAATCAGGCCGCGGCGTTCTTGCCAGAAATCGCGCATGGCCTCTTGCTGCCAGCGCCACCCCTCTCGGGCCAGCATGACCAGAAACATCAACGCGGCCAGGTAAGGCCACACGTTGTTGATGAGCATGTGCGTTGCGGCCAGCATCCAGCTTATCCAAGCCATGAGGATAAGCCCTACTGCCCGCGCAAAACCATAACCACCATCTCCAAAATGACGAAACAGAGCAAAACTGATGGGCCAGGCCAGCCATTGCAACGCCAGCAGTGCCAGCCACCAGATGAATGCGGATGCCAGGCTGCTTTCTCGCAGCGGATTCCAGGCGATGCGCCCCACATCGGGCAGTGTGTTCACCGGCTGCGCCAGCAATAGATTTTTCTCCGGCTTCTTCTCCGGCCCATCTATCTTCTTGCTCTCCAGCAGGCCCAGGGTAAGTTTGCCCAGCAGACTGCTGCTTTTCTTTTGGCCCGTGTAGTAGGGTGTGGCCTGTTCCCACAAGCCGCCCAGTAGCGCGTCCCACTCCTCATCGCTCAAATCGCGTTCCTTTTTGAAGATGAGCGTACGAGGATGATCATACACCCAAAAACTTTCATCTGCGCTTTGGTCAGGGATTTCGATGCCGAAAAGTTGGGGGTAGGTGTGAAAATCTCCTGCCAGCTTGTAGCCCAGCTTGCCATCGAATAGCAACTGGTAAAACTTGATGCTCATGGGATAGCGCTGGGGCAGATGTGGCAATGCGCCATAAAGCCGCTTGGTGGCCAGGATGTAATAATCCCCCTCTCGCATGTTCTGCTTGATGGTCTCGAACTTTTGCGGCGTATCCTCTTCGTACATGGGCATGGTGACATTGTTCCAGCCATGCGCGGCCGGATAGCCGCCCGGGATGGGCAAGTTCAAGGGCATGCCTTCTTCCCAGTGTTCGGTGATGAGTGTGCTGCCATCGGGGGCAGTGGCATAAAGCCATTTCGAGGCAGAGATAAACGGGTGCTCGTGGCGATAGACGCCGTTCACGAAAGCCAGGGCCCAGAGCAAGGTGGGAATAAGCACCATGAGTCCAATTCCCCAGAACCAGTGTCGGGCCCGGCGTTCGGGCGCAGCCACCGCGGCAGCGGGAATCGGCTCTGCCATGGGTATCGCCCCCTCGTCATCCTCCGGCTCGGAAGTTGGACTCTGGAATCTGGAACTGGAGGCCTTGCCCCCTAAGCCCTGTACCATCACCCATAACATGCCCGCGGCCAGCAAGCTTAGCAGCGGGTCCATGGGAGCCATGTAGCGATTGAATTTTGCCAAAAAACTGCCGGTGATGAGGAAATAAGGAACCAACCACGAGAGCAACAGCCACACGCCCGCAGATGCACGACCGCGTAAGGCGCGCAGGCCCGCCCAGACGAAAGCCAGCCATCCTGCCACGCCCAGCAGCGGCCCCATGCCCCACAGAATTTGCTGTTTGATGAAGTAAAGCCAGGGGGTTGTGCCTCGATATTGGCGGGTAAAGGGAAAATCTGCCTCCCCGCGGGCCATGGCTCCCTGTTCTTTGAGTACGAATTGGCTAAAATGTGGCCAATCCAGCACTGCAAAGGGTGAGGTGATAAAGAAGGTGAAAAAGGCCACCACCAGTGTCACGCCTGCCAGCAGCCAGCCGGGCGGCGTGTGCTGCGCGGGCTGTTGCCTTTGACGATAGCTAAGCATGAGTCCGGCCAGTACCGGCGCAGCCAGCACCGGCATGGCGCTAAACTTGGAGGCCACTGCCAGTCCCGCCATCATCCCTGTAAGCAGCGTGTGCGACCATTTGCCACTTTCCTGCATCCTAAAAGCATAGTACAGGGTCATCACCACAAAGGTAGCTGAAATGGGATCCACCGCAAAGAAATGCGAAAGTTGAATCTGCTGCACGGTGAATGCGGCAAAGGCCGCGGCCAGCAGCCCTGCCGAGGCGCTCCACAGGCGTTTGCCCAGCAAAAAGAGGTAAAGCAGGGTGAGGGTATCGAAGATGGCCACCAGCACCCGGCCTACCCAGGCAAAGCCGGGCGAGCCATTGGCAATTTGCAGCATGTGGACGTATTTTTCGGGCGCACCCAGTTTTTGGGCCAACGGCGCCAGCTTGGTGGCCAGATTGCCCGCTGCGGCCAGCAAATAAAGGGGAAAATGGCCGTAGGTGTAGGAGCGCGGCTGGCCGTTGGGATCGATAAAGGGGTTCATGGGGGAACGCTCTTTATCCAACAGCAACGAGAGCTGCTCGGGCCAGTGGATGGTGGGGGCGTAGAAGGCCACGGTCGAGCGCTCATCCGGGTGCGGCAATTGCCCCTCGGCCCAATCCACATTGTAGGTGCGCAAGGTGAATCCTGCCAGCAAAATGAGAAGCAGCAAAAGATATGGGGTCAGGCGGCGAAGCGTGGTCATAAGAGTCAGTATGCAGTGAGCTGTGCAGACGTTTGAGCAGGACTATGGTTTTGCTGAGTGGTTCTTGTCAATCATCACCCAGTTGCAGCACCGCCATGAAGGCTTCTTGCGGCACTTGCACCGAGCCAATCATCTTCATGCGTTTTTTACCCTTCTTTTGTTTTTCCAGCAGCTTGCGTTTGCGGCTGACATCGCCGCCATAGCATTTGGCCAGCACGTTCTTGCGCAGGGCCTTGACATTGGCCCGGCTGATGATGCGGCTGCCCACTGCTGCCTGGATGGCGACATCGAATTGCTGGCGCGGAATGACTTTCTTCATTTTAGAGACCAGTTTTTGGCCCTTGGTGTAGGTCTGCTCCTCGTGTACGATAACTGAGAGTGCGTCCACTGGCTGACCTGCTACCAGCAAATCGAGTTTGACCATCTGTGCGGGCCGATATTCGTGAAAGTGATAATCCAGCGACGCGTAGCCGCGGGTGCGGGCCTTGAGGTCGTTATAAAAATCTACCAAGATTTCGGTCAGGGGGATGATGTAGCTGAGCTGGACGCGGCGGGTATCGAGATGCTCCTGCGCCTTGAACTCGCCGCGGCGGTTGATGACCAAATCCATGACAGTGCCGATGTAGTCGATGGGGGTGATGATGTCAATCTGCACCCAGGGCTCGCGGATTTCGGTAATGAAGTTGGGTTCGGGCAGGTCTGCCGGGCTGTCGATGACAATATCACTACCATCGGTAAGGGTGACTTGATACTCGACGCTGGGTGCGGTAAAGACCAAATCCAGGTCATATTCCCGCTCCAGCCGTTCCTGGATGATCTCCATGTGGAAAAGTCCCAAAAAACCACATCTAAAACCAAAACCCAGGGCCTGGGAGGTTTCGGGCTCGAATACCAGCGAAGCATCGTTGAGTTGCAATTTTTCCAGCGCGTCTCGCAGCAGGTTGTAATCATCTCCCTCGGCGGGGTAGATGCCCGCAAAGACCATGGGCTTCATGGGCTGAAAATGGTGCATGGGGGTTTGAGCAGGATGCGCTGCCAGGGTGAAGGTATCGCCCACGCGGCATTCCTGCACTGTTTTCAGGCCGGTAGCCACATAGCCTACATCGCCTGCGGCCAGTTGGTCGATGACAGTCATCTTGGGGGCAAAAATACCAATCTCGATGGGCATCACCTCTGTTCCGCTGGACATAAGGCGCAGGGTGTCGGTCTTGCGGAAATGTCCGCTGAAAACCCGCACATAGGCAATGACCCCTTTGTACGGGTCGTAATGGCTATCAAAGATGAGCGCTTGCAGGGGAGCATCGGGGTGGACTTGCGGCGGTGGCACTTGTTGCACAATGGCTTCCAGCACCTGCTCTATATTGATGCCTTCTTTGGCCGAAACCTGGGGGATGTCCAGGGCATCTACACCCAGCAGGTCTTCGATTTCTTGGGCGACTTCATCGGTGCGGGCGGAGATGAGATCGATTTTGTTGATGACAGGGATGATTTCTAAATCCAGCTCCATGGCTTGGTAAAGATTAGCCAGTGTCTGGGCTTCGACGCCCTGGCTGGCGTCTACCACCAGCACCGCACCTTCGCAGGCTTTGAGCGCCCGAGAGACCTCGTAGCTGAAATCGACATGCCCGGGCGTATCGATGAGGTTCAACTCATAAGTCTCGCCATCGGATGCGGTGTAGTGCATTCTCACTGCCGAAGCTTTGATGGTAACGCCCTTCTCTCGTTCCAAATCCATGCTGTCCAGCACCTGGGCCTGTAACTCCCGCTCGGTCAATGTTCCGGTAAGCTGAATCAGGCGGTCGGCCAGGGTGGATTTGCCATGGTCGATGTGGGCGATGATTGAAAAATTGCGAATGTGGTCTGTGCGCATAAGATGTAGGAGATTCCTGAGTGATGTTAACAAGTTATTATACTTGATTCACCGCAAAAAGGTTAATTCATCTCAATTCATCAGCGCTGCGTAGCAATTTGCATCACAGGACGATGGCAGTGGTCAGGCAGCTATTTTCACCCCACACCTCCCCATTTCTCAGTGGTGTCCAACTATGCGATCCCGAGCACAACACCAAGCATTTCAAAACTTTTTCTTTCTTGGTGCCTTTGTGGCTTCATGTCTTAGTGGTTTCTAGCCGGGCTACCTTAGTAGTAACGAAAAACATCAAGAAAAGTTGAAATGTAACGGTTCGTCGCTATCCCGAGCACACCACCAAGAGCACAAAGGGCACCAAGCTACGAAGAAAGCGGGCGCTTTTCTCAAGTTTCAAATGTGCAACTACTTAGCAATAAAAAAAAAGAGCCGCCATTTTACTGGCGACTCTTGTGATGAACCTAATTCTTACCAGGAAGATTCAGGGGATTGCCCAGGTCTTTGCCCAGAGGCGACCCTGCGAATTGCGTAAGTTTACCCTGATGCCGAATGGCTGGTTTTTGGTAAACCTTTTTCTGTGGTTTCATCATAGTATGCCTCCTGAAACGGGCGAAAAGAGGAAGAGAGAAATGTTGGACTTATGAATTAGACCGGCGCACACCAAAGCCCACACCAGCAACGACAAGAGCAAACAAAGCAACCAGACCAAC
>CAZMDD010000052.1:0-16718 GCA_964565065.1 uncultured Caldilineales bacterium
CGAGATGGTGATGCCTGGCGACAACGTGAACATGGAAGTCGAGTTGATTTCGCCTGTGGCGCTGGAAGTAGGTTCCCGTTTCGCAATCCGTGAAGGTGGCCGCACTGTGGGTGCTGGCGTCATCACCGAGATTATCGAATAGTTGTCGTTTTCCCTAATTTTTGCTAATCGGGGAGCAAGGCGTTGGATGCTTGCTCCCCATTTAGACTTTAATCGCAGCGTTATTTTTTACGTTGTTATCTTGAAAAGTTGAGGTAAGTCACACTGTGGCTAAAAAAGGAAATCGTGTGCTGGTTACATTGGCCTGCACCGAATGCAAAGAACGTAATTATCTTACAAACAAGAATCGCCGTAATCAGACCGGGCGCATTGAGATGAAGAAATACTGCCCCCGTTGTCGTCGGCACACCTTGCATCGCGAGACAAAATAAGGTATTCTATACAATCGGGTCGCAAGGCCTGATCCGTTGAAGGTGAGTAGCTCAACTTGGCAGAGCGGCGGTCTCCAAAACCGCAGGTTGCGGGTTCAAGTCCTGCCTCACCTGTCTTTGTGGCCAAGACACCGATCGCACCGGTCGGTGTCTTGAGCCGTCAGGGAAATGTGCCAAAAGGGCCAGTTCAGCCCTGTTGCCCTGATTTTCACCCTCCGTATCTCCCACAAGGAGCCAGGCATTCATGGCCAAATCAAAAAATGAGGCTTCTGCCAAAAGCGTAAATCCTGTAACCAAATACCTGCGCGAAACCCGTGCGGAAATTGCCAAAGTTACATGGCCCACCCGGCAGGAATGGTTGCGGCTGAGCGGCATTGTTCTGGCTGTTACGCTTGCCATGGCACTGCTTCTGGGTGTTACCGATGCTGTCGGCGCCCAACTTATGAATATCATCCTTTACCGTTAGTTTCTGGCGTCTTCCCGACGCTCTCACCCTGATAAGCTCGTGACTGATTACTCTCAGCAAGATCTTGAGCCCGAAAACGAATTGGATAGAATGAATGATGCCCCCGACACGCCCGGGACGCCGGACGACGGGCGAAAGTGGTATGTCGTCCATTGCTATTCGGGCATGGAGACTCGCGTCAAGCGCAATCTTGAGCATCGTATCGAGTCGATGGCTATGGGTAACCGCATCTTTGCCGTTGTCGTTCCCACCGAAGAGCAAATCGAGCTCAAAGATGGTGAGCGTCGTGTGGTTGAACGCCGCGTCTTCCCCGGTTACATCCTGGTGCAAATGCTCCTGAATGATGATAGCTGGTCTGTTGTGCGTAACACGCCCGGCGTAACTGGTTTTGTGGGCATTGGCAATCGTCCCACGCCTCTGAGTTCTACAGAGGTTGATCACATTATGAGCCGCATCGAAGCTGGACAGCCTCGGGTTCAGGTCAACTTTAAATTGGGCGATAAAGTGCGTATTACCGAAGGCGCCTTCGCAGATTTCCACGGCTCGGTGGAAGAAATTGATCTCGAGCGGGGAAAGGTGCGTATTCTGGTCTCGATTTTCGGGCGTGAAACCCCAGTGGATGTTGACTTCCTGCAAGTCGAAAAATCTTAATGCACCAGCGCTCGTCAGGGGCGCTCCTCTCATAACTCTTACGTCATGTCGTGCGGCTATCCCGCATCGATAGATAATCTTTAAGCGAATTCGGAGCAATTATGGCAAAGAAAGTAAAATCCGTCATCACACTACAATTGCCTGCGGGCAAGGCCACCCCTGCCCCCCCTGTGGGCCCGGCACTTGGCCAGCACGGCATCAACATTGTGGGCTTCTGCAAAGAGTACAACGCCCGCACCAGCACGATGATTGGCAATATCGTGCCCGCTCAAATTACTGTCTACACCGATAGTTCCTTCACCTTTATCACCAAAACGCCTCCTGCTTCCGATTTGCTGAAAAAGGCTGCCGGTATAAAATCTGGCGCTGCGAATCCCCTGCTGGAGCGTGTTGGCTCGGTAACGAAATCTCAGATCAAAGAGATTGCCGAGACTAAAATGAAGGATCTGAACGCTGTCAATATCGAAGGCGCTATGCTGCAAATCGAAGGCACTGCTCGCAGCATGGGCATCGATGTGGTCGAAGGCTAATCGCTATAACCATCTAGCACGCTTTGTGCTTACAATTATTTTCACTATTTCATTTATTTGTGGCAGGGCTTAAACGCCCGTTATGACCACGGAGGTTTCTATGGCAAAGCACGGAAAGAGATACAAAGAAGTTGCAGCACAGCTTGATGACAAGCAATACACACCAGAAGAAATTCTAACCTTTTTCAAAGCGCATCCCACCGCTAAATTCGCGGAGACCATGGAAGTTCACATGCGTTTGGGCGTTGACCCCCGGCATGCCGACCAAATGGTGCGTGGCGTGGTGGTTTTGCCTCGCGGCACCGGCAAACAAACCCGCATCTTGGTCTTTGCCGATGGCGATGCCGCCCAGGTTGCTGAAGAAGCAGGCGCTGATTATGTTGGATTGGATGAGCTGGTAAGCAAGATTCAGGGCGGTTGGCTTGAATTCGATATGGCCATCGCTCTGCCCCAGGTAATGAGCAAAGTCGGGCGTTTGGGCCGTATTTTGGGCCCCCGCGGCTTGATGCCCAGCCCCAAAGCTGGAACCATTGTGCAGCCCGGCGAGCTGAAACGAGTTATCGACGAGGCTCGCAAAGGGCGTGTCAGCTACCGTGTTGACCGCACCGGCAATCTGCATATTCCCTTTGGCAAAAGCTCCTTCGAGGTCGAAGCCCTGCTGGAGAACTTGGCCGCTGTCGTCGATTCTGTTGTGCGAGCCAAGCCCGCCTCGGCAAAAGGCGCCTACATCCGCCGGGCCGTCATTACCCCCACCATGGGCCCGGGTGCCAAAGTTGATGTTTCGGCCTTGGTGGCACTGCGCAACGAGCTTTAGCACGTACTACCCTTAATTTCAACAAAATACCTTCCGTCGAAGAAAGCAGGTGTCTGCACAGACTTAATGTCCTGCCGAGACGAAGCTCATCAGTTTGGAACTGCCTCCTGACTGCGCTGCCTTCGTATCGGCCCGATGCGAAGGTTTTTTTGTAACTGTACAGGTCTCTGTCCTCTTTTTATCACAATGCTCGTTACTACTTAAGGTAGCCCGGCTAGAAACCACGAAGTGGATAGAGGTGAACAGTTACGGTTTTTATCTAATCCCAGGCAAAGGAGGTGATATCACTTGCCAATCACAAAAGCTCGTAAATCGGAACTGATCGCATCCTATGAGGAGATGATCGAAAATAGCCACGCCATTGTTTTGGCGCAGTATCTTGGGCTGACCGTGAAGGAGATGGAAAGCCTTCGAGGTGGTCTGCGTGAAGCTGGCGCCCGCATTGTTGTGGCTAAGAAGACTTTGATGAAACGGGCACTCTCTGCCCTTGAACGCCCGATTCCCGAAGATGCTTTCCAGGGGCCCATCGGCTTCGTCTTCCTGGGCGAAGACATTGGCGCCGGGGCAAAAGCCCTGAAAGCCTTCATCAAGGAAGCTGGCAAAGAGCGTTTCATCATTACTGGCGGTATCCTGGGCGATACAACCCTGGACGCTGCAGCGGCTATCTCATTAGCTGATCTGCCCACTAAGGATGTCATGCGTGCCACACTTATCAGCACGATTGTGGCTCCTATGACTTCGCTGCTGGGAGCTATCACAGCACCGCAGCGCGATATGGTCGGCTTGTTGCAGGCCCGCATCGACAAAGAGGGCGGCGACGACGTTGACGAAGCTGCGTAATCCTCGTTTTCTCTTATTTTACCAACAACATTCCTCTATACTCCCAAGGAGATTATTAAATCATGGCTGATCTTGAAAAACTGTACGAAGAACTCAGTGCGCTGACCCTGCTGGAAGCTGCTGAGCTGAAGAAAATTCTCGAAGACCGCTGGGGCGTTTCTGCCGCTGCTCCTGTTGCCTTTGCCGGCATGGTTCCTGGCGCCGCTGCTGCCGAGGAGCCCGAAGAAGAGCAGACCGAGTTCAACGTGGTGCTGACTGATCATGGTCCCAAGAAGATTCAGATCATTAAAGCTGTGCGTGCTCTCACCAACCTGGGCCTGAAAGAGGCCAAAGGTGTGGTCGAAGACACCCCCTCTGTCATCCTCGAAGCTGTCAGCAAAGAGGTGGCCGAAGAAGCCAAAGCCAAGCTGGAAGGCGAAGGCGCAGTCGTCGAAATCAAGTAAGACCCCGACAACTTGTATCAAAAAACTCCCCGTTCCCGATTACCGGGCGGGGAGTTTTTTTTAGCTTGTCAGTGCGGCTACGCCTTGCCGCGCCGCCGTCCGCGCCGGCGTTCACGTCGGGCAGATTCAGCTTTGGGAGCTTTTTGCGGTAGCGTCATCTTGAACTCGGGGATGGGCTGGGTGAGCAGTGCCTCGCGCATGGCTGCAATGTGAGCCGGTGTACTACCGCAACAGGCACCGATGATATCAACACCCATGCCCGCCAAATCCAGGGCCAACTGCGCCATGACCTCAGGTGTGCCATCATAGACAATCTCCCCTTGCTCGTAGTGGGGCAGGCCCGCGTTGCTCTGGGCCATGAGATAAACTCCCTCGGGACGGGCTGCAACCATCTCTTGAATGGCGACGCGGGTTTCATCGGGTCCGTTGCCACAGTTGGCCCCGATGATCCTGACGCCTGCCGCGGCCAGCTCTTGCACAGCCTGGCTGGGACTCACCCCCATCATGGTGTGATAATTGCTGTCAAACGTGAGCGTGGTGGCTACCGGCAAATCGCTGACCTGCTGGCAGCCCGCTACCGCTGCCTTTACCTCATTGAGATCACTCATGGTTTCGATGAGGAAAAAATCGACACCTCCCTCAGCCAGAGCCGCTGCCTGCTCGGCAAAGGCTGCCCGCGCACTTTCGTAAGTGAGTTCACCCATGGGCTGCATCAGCTCCCCTGTGGGCCCCATGGAGCCCGCCACCAGCACCGCATCGCCCGCGACCTCTCGGGCCAGGGCCGCACCCGCTTTGTTTAGCTCATGTACCCGGTCTTGCAAATTATGCAACTTCAACCGAAAATGTGTGCCTCCAAATGTATTGGTTTCGATAATCTGTGAGCCCGCATCCACGTAACTTTGGTAAATTTCGCGGATGCTTTCCGGCTGCACCACATTCCACAGTTCGGGCGCACCGCCAGTGGTCAGCCCCTTGCGTTGCAGCATCGTGCCCATGGCGCCATCGCCTATCAAAAAAGCGTTGGATTCAATAAGTTCGAAAAGATTGCGTTTCATAATTGTTTGGGATGAGTGAGATGTTGAGAGGAGAAAGGAAGAATGTACTGCCAGAGCGTAGACACCCGCACAGGCGCATCATGTGCGGGCGGGCGTGCTGCCTGTATGCGCGTCGCGATAGCCCACCACCTTGGCGGGGGCCCCCATAGCAATGGCCCGGGGCGGAATACTCTTGGTGACCACGGCACCCGCGCCAATCACCGCACCTGCACCAATGGTCACACCATCCATCACGATGACACCCACGCCCAGCCAGGCATCATCCTCGATGACAATGGCTCCTTTGCTGACAATCGGCTGCTTTGAGATGGGCACACTCAAATCGGCGATGCCATGTTGATAAGGATACAGCGCACAGCGCGGCGCCAACTGCACATGATTGCCAATGCGAATATCGCCCAGCGCCGCGGTGAGATTGCACCCCGACTGGATGTGCGTGTGGCGGCCAATGCTGATTTGGCCGCCGCGGATGGTTTCGAGGATGGTAAACCGTTGCAGCGAAGAATGCTCCCCGATGCGCACGGCGCCGCCATCTCGATGCGCATAAATGGTGACATGATCATCGATGAAAACACCTTGGTCGATGGTCAGTTGCGGGCAGGCAATATCGGCATGAGGCGAAACAAAGCTGCGCCCGCTCAGGTTCATGAGGATGCGGCGATTTTTGTAAGGCCCCACCATCTTCATCGCTCCGCGCAGGAAGATGGGCCCCAATAGCGGCAGGCGGGCCAGAAGCAGCAGAAGTTTGATAAGGCGAATACGCATTAGAGAAAACCATGCTCCTGATACCAAGTGATTTCCTGGCGGACAGCTTCCAGCAAATCTGACTGCGGCATGCCCAGCTCGGTGATGGCCCGGGCCGGATTGCAGGTGAGACGTTGGGGGGATGTGCCCTGCTGCGGTGTTGCGCTGGGCTTGAGCCAGCGGCGCAGGCGTTGTTTCCAGTTGGCCGTGGGTAATTTGGGAATAGGGCGGTTACTGGCCCGGGCCAGCAATGCCTGAAACGCCTGCTCCGAGAGATTTCCCTGAGCGTGGCCCAAAATGTAGCGCTCACCTGGCTTTCCCTTTTCCATTGCCAGAATCATACCTGCGGCCACATCCTGCACCGGCGTCCAGTTCATGCCACCGGCAAGATAGTGCAATGGCTGATTTTGTAGCCAGTTCAGCACCCGCTGTCCGCTGGCCGTGGGCCGCCAGTCGCCCGGGCCCAGCATGGCAGTGGGATGCACGATAACGATAGGGCCGCCGCGAGCTGCCAAATCCAGGGCGATTTGTTCGCCTGCTCGCTTGCTTAGCACATAGGCCGAAGGATTGGGCAAATTGAAGGGCGTTTCTTCGGTGGCCAATTTTTTGCCTGCTGGCTGGCCGATGGTGCCGATGGTGCTGGTGTGCACAATGCGCTGCACGCCCATATCCAGGGCTGTCTCTAGCAGCGCCTGCGTGCCACGAATGTTGATGGCCTCCATGCGGGCGATGAGCTGCGGTTCGTGGGTGAAACTGGCAGCCACATGAAAAAGCGTGTCGCAGCCAGCCAGTGCTTGTCGCCAGCTTCCCGGTTGCAGCAAATCTCCGTGAATGCGTTGAATGGGCAGGTCTTGCAGCAATAGCGTGTTGCTGTTAGCACGAACGAGCCCGCGCACCTGGTGGCCGCGGGCCAAAAGTTGACGAATGAGATGGGCCCCCAGAAAGCTGTTGGCCCCGGTGACAAAGGTTGTGGGCATATCAGGGTTGTTGGCTCAGGCTCAGCATATCGCCTTGCACCCAAAGTTCGATGCTGTCGACTGTCGGCGGCGGGAAGGGGGCATGGCGGGTAAAGAACCATGAGATGAATGCTTGGGCGCTGTGCAGGTCGTTCAGGCCCCAGTGGGTGCTGAGTGCGATGGTTTCTCCGGCGTAGCGTGTTAGGTTTAGGTCGCTTTGGGCGGGGGCCAGGATGATGGGGGCAGGTTCTGGTTGTGAGAAGTTGGGGTCGATGCTGAATTGGGCCGCATCGCGCAAGTACCATTGTATCACATCATCAGCTCCAGTGCCGGGAATCAGTTGAATGGCCAGGGTGTGACGATCACCTGTGTTGTGCTGGCTAATATCGCCGATGGTTCGAATCAGTTCGGGCACGCCGGGCAGGCTTTCGGTGGGGGTGATGCGGGCCAGTGTTGGCAGGGTGCTGTTGAAGGCCAGGGCCCAGAGCATTCCGCTGCCAAAAAGCAGGGTGAGGATGAGACCGGTGCTTAGCAGTGCGCCCCGTATTTCGGGCCAGCCGATGAACCAGATGAAAACGCCAATGATGCTCAGGCCCATGAGCGCGGTAATCAGGGCCAGCAATATGAATTTGCCATCGCTGCTGTGGGCAAAGGCTGTTAGGGCGTAAACCACCAAAAAGCTGAGCATGATGAGGATGGCGGTCAGGAGTGGTTGTTCTAAGCTGCGCAAGGTGAAATCGTGGCTGCGGGCCCGATGGTGCAGGAAGCTGGCTGTGGGTAGTGCCAGGAAGAATGCGGCCACGGCCCGACTGTTGGCGGCATCGGGCCCGTGTAGGATGGCAATCAGGGTGGCCAGTGCCGCGGCTGCGCTCAGGGCCCGGTGGTCATGGTTAGCTTTTTGCTGGATGCCCGTAATGACTGCCATGAGTCCAAAGAGGCTGAGAACCGGTTCGTCGGCTGCCATGCGGATGAAGCCGAAGAGCAGATGTTTGGGCGCCAACGAAAAAGCGTGTAGCCATTGTGTAAGTGTCACTGCCACGAGTCCCAGGGCATCGGCGCGGATGAACAGATAGGTTCCACCGGTTAGCAGCAGGATGAGGGCGGGGGTGATGTTGGCGGCGGTTAGCCGAAAGCGTTGTGCCGGGGCAGCGGGATGGGCGAGAATGAGAAAGAGGCTCAGGGCCAGAAGAACGCTAAATCCCGCAGGGCCCGAAAGCAGGGCCAGGACGGCGCTTGTCAGCATCAGGGGGATGCCGTGGGAGCGTTCATCTTGCCAGCGGGCCCACCCGGCCAGTGCCAGACCTGCAGCCAGTAGTGCAAAATTGGTGGCGTCGCCGCGGCGTGCAAATGCGTTGACCAGCGGCGAGAGGGTGAGTAGCGTGGCCGCAATGAGTGCGGGCCAGCGTCCCAGCCAGTGGCGCATGAGGTAAAGGGTGAGGGGCAGCGCTGCCGTGGCCAGTAGTGGCCAGACCCGTACCAGTGCATCGCTGCCCCCTGCCACCCAAAAGCTGAGGGTTTGCAGGCTAAAGAGCAGGGGGTTGCCAGCATCCAGCACGGGGTGCAGGCCCTGGGCTTGCTGCCACGCGCGTGTGGCGGTGCGGGCCTCGGCGGGTGTCAGCGTGCGCGCGCCCAGGTGCATGATGCGCACCAGCGCGGGGAGCAGGGTCAGCAGCATGTAGGCCAGACGCTCCATGTTTAGCCAGGCCAGGCTGGAACGGGTTGGTGAGAGGCTTGAGGTGTGAGGGGGCATGGGTGTTATCATTTTTGGCTACCGTACATCGCCCTTCCACCGATAAAGGGTGTAGGGGCCTTGCTGGAGGATGGGTTGCCATAGTTTTTGGTAGTTATGCTCGATGTTCGGTGAGATTTTGTAGACTTCTCGCTCGTGCGGGCCTACAATCAGGTAGCGGATGCCAAATTCTTGCACGCTTTGGCGGGTGCGTTCTGGCGATTGGTTTTTGTAGATTGCGCCGATGAGGGGTTCACGGCGACCTTGTTCGTCGTAGTTGCCGCGCCATTGTGCCTCGTGTCCGCTCCAGCCCAGCACTGTGGGCCGTCCGGTAAACGCGGCGATGAAGTTGTCTTCGGAGTAGGAGCGTCCGGGGGCTTCGACCAGTACGGCGTCGGGTGCGGCGTTGGTTTGCAGCCATTGTATGATGGCATATTCGTCGGGGCGGTAGTTTTGAATGAAGGCTGCGCCATCCAGGGTTGCGGGTGTGCGGAAGTTGTTGGCTCTGCTGGGGATGGCGAGTGCGGGGTAGAGCATGCCAATGGCGACCAGGGCCAGAATCAGGCTCATGCCTGCACCTTTGAGCAGGCCGCGGCTGCGGCTTTGCAGATAGTAGAGGGCGTAGGCGCTGGCAATGGCCATGAGCAGCCAGGCCTGGAAGTAGAATTTGAATACGGTGTTCATGCGTGTGCCGAATTGATCGCGCAGGTATACGAATTCGACGGCGTAGGTGAGCAGCAGGCCTGTGCCAAAGAGTATCAGGGCAAAGTTGAAGCTTTCGTTTTGCTGGTGGCTGGTGTCATTCTGCGCCTGGGGCATGAGTTGTTGGATGAGCAGGGTGATGCTGCTGGCCAGCAGGGCTCCCACTATCAACCAGGTGAAGGGGTTGCTCAGGCGGCGCTGTGCGATTTGCGGTAGCAGGTGGCTGGGGTCATCGCCCAGCAGGCTTGCAACCAGGTGTCGCAGTTCGGGACGGAGGAGGATGATGAGGATGGCCAGGGCCAGGAAGAGCAGGGGAGTCAGCCAGGTGATGAGTAGCCAACGGGATAGGGTGTTGCGTTGGGGCCGCGTTTTTTGGAAGGCGACCAGGAGCATCAGGCTCAGGGCAACGATGAAGGGCCCGAACATGAGGAGGTATTGTACAAAGCGGGTGGGATTGACCACATTGGGTACAATGCCTCCGGCCTGCGAGCTAAAACTCAGATAAAAGGGCAGGTAGAGTGCAATGCCTGCTGCGATGAGGCTCAGGAAGGTGACTGTGATTTCTCGCCAGAAGGTTTTACCGATTCTGAGTCCCTGGCGTTGGCGGGCCAGCGCATAGGTGGTGGTGAGCAGAAAAACGTAGATGGGGAAGTCCCAGGTGTTTAAGAAGCCCATGGCTCCTACCAGCAGGCTGGTCAGGGGCAGACCCCAGCCATTTAGTCCAAAGGTGGCGATGACGGTGCGCCATGCTGTTTGCCAATTTTCTTTTTTCTTTTTGTTTTTTTTGGTTTCTGGGGATGTTGGTGTCGGGGCAACGAGTAGCGAAAGGGCCAGGGCCATGAGCAGCAGCGCAAAGGGAATGGCCAGGAGGTGGGGGTGCATGTCGCCCAGGATGAGGCTAAATTGGGGGAATTCGTCGATGACCTCTTGGGGGGCGGTGTGTGCAAAGTTGTAGTCGTGGATGGTACGTGAGGCCCGCCACCACCACCAGCCATCAGCGCTGGGCATAAAATGGCCTGTGCTTTTGGCCTGAGCCAGGTTTTTGATGTCGAAGTAGGTGAGCAAGGAGGATGAGAGCCAGCCGCGGGCGTGCAAAACTTCTAGCAGTACTTCCATGTTGCCCATGAGCGTAACCATGGCGCCGGCCAGTAAGCCGTAGAGCCAGCCCAGCCGCTGCGAGCCAGGCATTTCGTTATCGCCTACGACCAGGGCGTGGCCCAGCGCAAAGCTTTGGGTGATGGCAAAGGCGAAGATGGCGGCCAGGCCCAGGTTAAAGGTTATGGTGGTGGCAATGCCGGAGAATCGGGCCAGCATGGCCAGCAGCACATAGCCAAAGTAGTAGTAGCTAATGCCATAGCCTGCCAGCCACGGGTCTTGTGGCGGAAAGGTGGTCGAGTTGAAGACGCCGTTGATGAAGGCGATTTCCATGGGTTTTTCTGTGCCCGAGATGTCGGGGTTATGGGCGCGTATGATGGCCCAGCCCGCCATTGCCAGCAGAAAGAGTGTTTCGATGCCCAGTGCATGCCGCCAATGTGTGCGCAGGTGTGCAAGGGCCTGACGCGGGCGGCCCAGGCTCAGGCTAAATCCCAGCATCAGCAGCAGGGCCAGCACGCTGCCGCCCAGGTCGTTGCGCAGCAAGCCCAGGCTGGCTCCTAACCATAGCACATAGCCGGTAAGTAGCAATCCCAGGGCTTTGGCAAAGGCCAGGCCGCGGTCGGGCAGTCCGCGCAAGAGTCGCCAGGCCAGGGGCCAGGCTGCCAGGCCGATGAGTTCGAGGGTGAGCCAGAATTTAAGGAAGTGAAGCATGGTTGATTTGGGCAAATTTCATAATGCGATGGTTGTCGGCATCGGCCACCCAGAGACTGCCCTGGGGACCGGTGGTGATGCCATTGAGGTAGCCGAATTCGCCCGGGCCCGAGCCAAATTGTCCGAATGCAGCTTGGGCTTTGCCTTGGGCATCCCACACCAGCACGCGCCAGCCGGTGGGGTCGGTGGCGTAAACCAGGTTGTTTTTGTCTACGGTCAGGTAGGGTTTCATCAGGATGTCTTGGCTTTCCCAGCCGGGAACGGGCCAGGATTTGATGAATTGATAGTCGGACGAGAATTTTTGGATGCGCAGATTCCAGGTGTCGGCCACATAGATGTTGCCTGCCCTGTCTACAGCCAGGCCCACTGGTTCATCGAAGTAGCTGTCATCCAGGCCAGCTCCGCCAAATTGTGTTATTGCTTCGCCGTCGGGCGTGAAGACCTGCACCCGTTTGTTGCCTGTATCGGTCACCAGTAGTTTGCCGTCGGGCGTGAAGGCCAGGGCGCGCGGGCCCCAGAATACGCCCATCTGCCCTAACTGGCCGTCGGTGGAAATGAATGCACCCCAAGCGGTGAGGAATTTGCCCTCGGGCGTGAATTTTTGGATGCGATGATTCCAGGTGTCGGCGACAAAGATGTTGCCGTCCGGGCCAATGGCTACATCCCAGGGTTCGTTGAATTGGCCTTGCTCGGTGCCAAAGCTGCCCCAGGTTGCTATTTCGGCGCCTTGCGCGTCCAGCACCACCAAACGATGGTTGCTGGTATCGGCTACGTAGATGCGCCCATCTGCGGCCACTGCCATGTTGCGTGGGTGGTTGAACTGTCCGGGCCCACCAAAAATCTGCTCTGCTTGCACGTCGATGTATTTATCCAAAAAATCATCGCTGTCTTCTTGGGCCTGGGCCAAAGCGGGTAAGGTGGTCAAATCCCACACTTGCGCGGCTATGTCTTTGCGTACGAACATCACAAAGTGATCTGCGGGCGTCCAATCGGCAATGGGTTGCTGATATTTGCGATACAGGATGACGTTCCACACTGCCGTGCGTTTTTCTTTGTTGGTGATCCATTCTTTTAGCAAGGCCAGGCCTTTTTTCTGGCTGCCGTTCGCTTGCGGTTCACCATCTCTGAATTGTTTGTAGGTTTCTCGGGGCCACCAAATTTGTCGGTATTCGGTGCGATAGTAATTTTTGCCCAGGAATGGTTTGGCTTTGTCCTCGTTTTCGATGCCTACCAGAATGACCGGTTTATCTTTGAGTGCTTCGCGGGTGACGCTGGCTCCGATGAAGGTTTTGTTGGGGAAGTCGCGGAAATACCACTCGAAGGGCCAGGTGGTTTGATCGTCGTAAACGAAATCCAGTGCATTTTCGCCCACAGTTTTGCGGGAGATTTCTTTGAGGTCGTTGACGACAATTTTAATATCGGGCGCGCCATGTGCGTAGACGATCGGTTCGGTGGGATAGTCGTAGTTGATGTAGTTGAGGTTGAACGCGGTGCGCAGGGAGAAGAGTATCGGTAGTCCCAGCAGGCCTAGCAGGATGAGGCGGGTACTTTGCTCCCAGCCCTGTTCTTGTGTTTTGCGATACAGGTAGTAGCCAAACAGGAGCAGGGCCACAACGCCCAGCAGTACCGACATGGTTTGTGTCAAGGCTTCTAGCGATTTGCCCTGGAATGGTTTTTGTTTCAGGATTTGGTAAAGTACTGCTAACCAGATGGGCGCGCCTAGCAGCAGCCACAGGCCACCCTGTGCCCGAACCGCGTGCCAGTTTATTTGTTTTAGCTTCCAGGCCAGCCACCAGCCTCCCAGCAAGGCCATGGGCACAGCAAAATGGGTGCTGAGCCAGGGCATTTTTTCCCCTGCCCAGGTGTAAGCGCCCCAGGTGAGGATGTTCCACCACACCAGATACAGAATCCATTGGTCTCGCAGTGTTGCCGGGCCCGATAGTTCATCAGTGGGGGCGGCATCCAGTTTGCGCCGCTGCATTAAGCGTAGGATGACACCAATGCTGGCCAGACCGCTGAGCAACATCGGCAAAAATTCATAGAGTGGCACAATGATGAGATAGTAGTACCATGGCTGGTCGCCGCGGGCCACGCCTTGCTGGCTAAGCCAGTAGCCTAACGAGCCCACCAGGCCTGTGGCTGCACCGCCGCCATTGGTGAAAAAGGTGGTAAAGAAGAGCAGCATCAATCCGTAATACAGGCCCCAGCCTCCGGCATAGGCTGGTAGTGTGCCTTGGCGCAGTGTCCACAAAATGCCCAGTAATGAGAAGAGTAGCCACATGGCGAAAAAGACAGCCGCGGCAATCAGGGTATCTTTGTTCAATGGGTTTGTTAAGTTCAGCGAGGAGGGATTGCCGCCGAACATTTTGATGAAGAATGCGGCAAAGAGCGGGCCCGAGAGGGTAATCACCCACACTGTCGCCTCGAATGCTCGCCAATCAGCAAATTTTCGTGCATCGTACCCCTTGAACAGCAGCCAGAAAGCTGCGGTCAGCAATAATGCGCCCACCAGCACCAGTGGCCAAACAGTGAAACCCATGCTGTGGCTTTTGACCATTTCGCCCATGGGGGCATGAATGGATTCGTACATGGGATAAACCAATGCCAGTGCGCCTGTGCCCAGCAGGCCAAAGAAGGGCCATTTTTGATTGCCCTGTTGCCATTTTTCGGTGAGTAAGCGCCACATCAGGCCCAGCACTAAAAAGCTGATGAGAATGATGACATAAATAAACGCTACCTCTTTGGTGGTGTATAGCAAACCCAGCATCGCAGCCATGATGATTAGCCATTTGACATCTCCTTTTTGGATGTACTGGAAGATGGTGATGATGACTGCCAGTGCAAAGAAGATGGCGTACATGTCGTGACGAATGTAGCGGCTATGAAAGATCATGGTGGGGGAGAAGGTGAGCAGGGCTGCGGCTAGAAATGCGCCCCATTTGCCCAGCCAGGCCCGGGCAAACCACAGCATGGCTATCACACCTGTACCCAATAGCACCACGGGGAATCGGGCCGAAAAGTCGCTGGGCCCGAAGATGAAATAACTCAGTGCCGTGGCATGAAAAAGCAATGGCCCGTGCATAAGCGGGTCGTGCCGGAAGCCCGCGCCCTCGTAAAGATGGTAGCTGTACATGGTGTGCAAGCTTTCATCGTGGCCGATGACGCGCACACCCACATCATAAACGCGCAGCACAAAAGCCACCAGAACCAGGGCAATCCAGGCCAGTTTTTCCCAGTTGAGGCGCAGATATAGCACTGCCGGGGCATCGAGGAGCGATGTGTTTGGGAGGTCTTGAGTCGTTTTTGCGGTCATGGGGCAGGGTGGGGGTGAATGTGTTGGGTGATGGCTGATGGGTGGGTTAATCGGGGAGGGTCAGCAGCAGTTTACGCCACCAGCGCCGCGGGCGTGACTGTTGGCGTTGGTAGTCCCGGGCCAGGGCTTGGGCCACCTCGTGCAGGGGTTTTTGCAGATGGCGGGTGGTTTCGTCATCTTGTCCTTGGCCCAAGGTGACGCGCGGGTAAGCGATGTAGGGGCGGGGGTGGAAGAAGGTGGGGCGCAGGGTGCGGATGAGGGCCGCGGTGCGCTGAATCTCGGCCATGCTTTGGCCTGGCATGCCTACCATCACATAGGCCCGCACGTTGATGCCGTAGCGTTTGGCCGCGTTGACCACTTGGGGCAGATAGGCCAGGTAGGTGGCCGCGTGCGCTGCATCGGCTACGCGGCCAATGCGCACTAATTCGTCGGGGTCGCCCGATTCGATGCCCAGTTTGATGGTGCTGCAATGGGCCCGAGCCAGGGTTTTGAGCAGGGTTGCATCAAAGTGTTCTGGTCTTGATTCGCATTCCCATGGGGTGTGAAAGCCGCGGCGGATGAGGATTTCGGCGACATCTCGAGCCCAAGTGCGGTCTGCGGCAAAGACTGGGTCGCGGGCCATGATGCGCGGTGGTTGGAATGTTTGTTCCAGCCACAGCATTTCTGCGGCTACCTGTGCGGGTGGGCGTAGCCGCCGCGAGCGCCCCTGGACTCGCACGTAAGCGCAATAGCTGCAAAAGTCATCGCAGCCCCGCGAACCGAAAAGGGTGAGAAAATGATAGTTTTGCCAAGGCACTGCTTGCCATGCGGGCCGCGGCAGTTTGTGCGGAAATTTGAGCAGGCCCGCGTAGTTGTGGTCTTGGGGCAGCAGTTCATTGGCTTTGATGCGTCCTGGGGGGGGGAGCGGGCCTGAAATCAATGTGGCAAAGGCCAACTCCGGGTCGCCCAGCAGCACATGGCTGGCTCCCGATTTTAGCAGCTCGTCGGCATGAAAGCGGATGCCCGGGCCCAGGGCGATGATGGGCATCTCGGGAAAGGTTGTGCGCAGGCTTGCGAGGGCTGCAACATCGGCAGGCAGTGTGCCCCAACTGGTGTAGACGCCTAAAACGTCGGTGTGGGTTTGTTGCAGGCGGGCCAACACCGCTTCCTGGTTCAAGTTTTCTCCCACCGCGTCGATGAGGTCGCCTGGCAGGCCAGCTTGTTGTAAAGTAGCCAGCATGACCGCCAGGGTGTGGGGTGGGTATAGAAATCCCGTGGAGCGCGCGCCAAAACCGGCTGTGCCCTCACGGTTTGCCATCAAGTCGGGCAAAGAGGGGGGATTCAGCAATGTAATCTTCATTTATTCATTTCCTGTGGCAGGAGCAGGGCCTGCCCAACGTGAATATGACAACAGAAGAATTTTACCGCAACATGTCAATTATTGAAACAAATGGCAGTGAGGTCTCTGCTTGCAGCAGCGTAGCGGTTGGGGTTTGGAAGGCGGATGTTGGACGGGGGAGGGTTGAAGGTTGGGAGGGGCGCGGTTCAAGGTTTGGAGGTTGGGCGCCCGGCGCGGGCGGCGGGAAGGCGGGGCTTTTGTGTTGGATTTGGAGATTGGTGGCGGTAGATGGCGATTGAGCGGGCGCGTATGCCCCCTCCCGGCCTCCCACCGTTTCGGCTGGGGCCTCACGGTGGGAGGGGCTGGCGGTTGACTGCGAGACGCTGCCCGCGGATGGCTCCCCAGCCCCAGCGGGGCTTTGCAATGGTAGCCCGTGGCTTCAGCCGCGGGCGGAGGCGTGTGGGCGTACACGCGGGCGCATGATGCGTAGGCACGCGCGGGCAACCCGCCGAGTCACAGACTCGTCTTTCCTTTTTGTCTTTTACCGCCTCCGCCTATGTCGCGCCTATCTTCCGTCCAGCAATTTCTGCTGTAAATTTTTAAAATAAAGTAACGACTAACGTACCCGATTGCAATCACCACAAAGACACTAAGAACACCAAGCATTTCAAAACTTTTTCTTTCTTTGTGCCTTTGTGGCTTCGTGTCCTTGTGGTTTCTAGCCGGGCTACCTTAGTAGTAACAATCTGTCAATCTCATCGTGCCTCACGTCATCACGCATCACCACTTCATTCAAGGAGCAAACCATGGCCTTATCCCGACGACAACTTCTGGGCCTGCAACTCCGGGGAGCGTCCCCCACGACTCCCGCTGCCTCCGACCCCGACATCCATCTGCTTAATCGGGCCACCTGGGGCCCG
>CAZMDD010000053.1:0-11735 GCA_964565065.1 uncultured Caldilineales bacterium
AACGTACCCGACTTCAATCACCACAAAGGCGCAAAGACACTAAGAACACCAAGAATTTCAAAGCTTTTTCTTTTCTTCGTGCCTTTGTGGCTTCGTGTCTTCGTGGTTTCTAGCCGGGCCACCTTAGTAGTAACGTTGCTACAAAGCTTTCAGACCAAGCTAATGAGGTTATCCCATGCCGAAAAAAAATCGTAAAGGCTCCCGGCCAATTCAAGCGAAAAAAAAGACAAACGGGCGTCAAATTGCCATCATCGTGCTGGTGCTGGGCATGGTCCTGGCGGCCATCGCCCTGTTTATGCTGTTTTCCAATGACCGGTCTTCCGGCGGCAGCGCAGACATTGGACAAATGCCCGATGGTTTAGCCGCAGCCAGTGTGTCGGGCGCTAAGAAAATTAGTGGTGCGCAGCCCATAAAAGGCAAACCTGCTCCCAACTTCGCTTTCAAATATGCCAATGGCGATCAATTCACCCTGGCCGACTTCCAGGGCAAACCTGTTATCGTTAATTTTTGGGCCACTTGGTGCCCGCCCTGCCGTCGTGAGATGCCCGGCCTGGTCAAAGCATACGAAGCGCACAAGGATGAAGGCCTGGTCATTATCGAGGTGGATGTAGCAGAAACACCTGAGCAAGTAGCTCCCTTTGTGGCCGAAAAACAAATGACCATGCCAGTAGTGCTGGATCAGAAACAGGAAATCACCCGGCTTTATCGCACCGATTCCTTTCCCACCTCCTTCTTCATTGATAAAGATGGCATCATTCAGGCCCGCTGGGTAGGCTACTTGCCCGAAGACCAACTCGACCTGAACCTGAAGTCGATTATGCCCTGACATGGATAACCGTCCCCTGGAGCAGCGGGTTGCCGATTTGCAATCCCCTTTGATCGAAAAATTTGTTGCCTTTTTCAGCCGTCTGGCCGATGGTGTGCTGCATCATTGGCTGGCGATTCTGAACATCCTGTTTCTGCTCTATGTGGCGCTGCCAGTTTTGGCCCCGGCATTGATGGAAATTGGCGCCAAAACGCCCGCCCGTGTCATCTACACCATCTACCGCCCCGCATGTCATCAACTGCCCGAGCGCTCCTTCTTCCTCTTTGGCGAATCCCCCGTTTATGATCGAAACGCCTTGCCCGCCAACGGCATTGCCGACAGTGACAACGTGCTGGTGCGCCGCAAATACATCGGCGACGCGACCCACGGCTACAAAGTGGCCATTTGCCAGCGCGATGTCGCGATTTACGGCGCCATGTTCCTCATGGGATTGCTCTTTGCATTGATGCGGGGCCATTTGCCTAAACTGCCGGGCAAATGGTTGCTTCTCTTTGCGCTACCCATGCTGCTGGATGGCAGTACACAGCTTGTGGGCTTGCGTAGCAGTACCTGGCTGTTGCGGCTGATAACAGGCGCCTTTTTTGGCGCGGGCCTGGTTTGGTACATCTACCCTCTCCTCGATGCGTCCATGCGCAGGAGTTTCCCTGACGGGACCTCTCGGGCGCAGACCAAAACGAATCCCCCGAAATTTGGCTAATTGCAGCATTCTATTCTATAATTCGCTGTTGTCACTTAATTCTAATCATTCTCCCGACCGGATTTTTCTCCGGCGGGTATTTCTTTGTCAGTAACCGGAGGAACCAGGTTGGCTACGCATAAATCAGCAATCAAACGTCATCGCCAAAGTCTCGCTCGCCGCGAGCGCAACCGAATCGTCAAAGGTGGTATCCGCAAAAGCATCAAACGCGTCTACGCTGCCGTCGAAGCTGGCGATGCCGAAGCCGCCCGTGAATCTTTGCAGGTCGCCATTGTGCGCCTGGACAAAGCTGCTTCCAAGGGCATCATCCACAAAAACAACGCGGCACGCCGCAAATCGCGCTTGACCCGCCTGGTCAACCGCGCGGCTGCCTAAGAGCGGTTGAACTTTCTTTCTGCGATGAGCCAGGCCCGAGCTTGCGGTCTGGCTTTTTGCGCGCCAGGGGCGGGAGCGGCACGGTACTACGGCCGGGGCGGATGTACCGAGAGATATTGTCGCAGGATGCTCAGCGCGGGCCCGCCAATTTCGTAACTTTCCCAGCCAGCGGGCCCGGCCAACACAAAGATGCTGGCGCCAATCACATAGTCATCTTTGTGCAACTCCGCATCGTACCAGGCAAGCTGCTCAACATAAAAGCCAAATGGTGTACGGGCAAAAGCTCCCTCATCGTGCCAAAAGGGGATGAATTCCCGCCAGCCGCGGGCCGCGGCATCCCCCGGACGATGGGGCACAAGACCATCGATGCCCATTTCGGTAATCACCAATGGAATGGCTAAATTGGCCGGTTGCAGATATTGCCGATAAACCTTGCGATACCGCAGCGTCAACCAACCCTCATCCCCTTCGTTGGCCGCGGGATCATTCTGATGCGCACCACTGCCAAACCACAGGTAGGGCGCCGAGTACTCGTGCAACGCCAAAAAACCATGATGCGCTTTGGCCACTTGCAAAGCAGGAAAGAACTCGGGCCACAGCGCTAAATCGGGCTGGCCCACGCCAAAGTTGCCAATGCACGAGGCAATGCCATGTTCAGCCAACAGGCGTGTGCGCTCCCCCTCGAACTGAGCGTAGCTGGCCATTTGCGCGGGCGTGTCGATAACTGGCTCATTGTAGGCCTCCCAGCAATCAATCGCGGCCCGACGCTGCGGATTTGTGGCAATGGGCAAAATGTGCGCCACAAAGGCCTGAGCCGCGGCTATGGGCTCCCAGGTATCGAAATCGGGCAGGGGCAAGGGCGTGTAGCGGGCCACCAAAAACAGATCACCATCGATTTGCTTGATTTCAGTCACAAAATTGGCGTCATATTCCAGCGTTTTGACCACGGCCAGATTGCCAGTGCGCAACAATTCGAAAAGCTGCGGGTCATTGCGTCCCACAAAAACGCCCAGCTTGCTGGCCGGGCCCGGCCGAAACGGGGTGGCCGCGGGTGTAGGCGTGGGCGTGGGCACCGGGGTGCTGGTGGATGTGGGGGCAGGCGCGTGCGTGGACGTAGGTGTAGGCGTGCCCGTGGGGGTGCGTGCCGCCGCGGACTCCGGCGTTAGGCGCGCGGGCGCAGTGGGCGTCCAGGTAGCGGGCGCAGGAACCGCGGGTGTCATCTTCTTGGCACAAGCGCCCAGCAGCCCAAGCGCAGCCACAAACAACATCAGCCGCAAGAACCACCTACGTTGCACTGAAAATTTTCGTTTCATCATCGCGTGATGATACATCAGAATGCCAGGAAGGACAATGGGCGCCCTTCCGCCACTGTCAGCCAACTGTCACATCCTGCCAGGAAAACTTGCCCCAATCTGTGCAGTTCAGCTTAAAATCTGCTATACTGGATAGCCATCAAACCACCCTCAAAAATAACCGACTCCAACTTCATGAAAACACAAACCCTCAAATCCCCCTTGATTTTGATGCTGATTCTGTTGCTGGGCAGCATTTTGGCCGCTTGCGGCGCCACTGCCACGCCCGCACCCACGCCCGTGCCCCCTCCAACCTGGACTCCCACGCCCGCGGGCGCGGGCCCAGCCCAGGCAGCACCCGCGGCAACCCAGCCCCCTGTGGCCCAGCAACCCACCGCCACCCCCATTCCGCCTACCCCGGTGCCTCCCACCAATACGCCCGAGCCTGAGCCCACTGCCACACCTGTGCCGCCCGCCAAAGTAATCATCACCGCGCCGCAGGCCAACTTACGTCAGGGCCCCGGAACCCGCTATCCTCGGGCCGGAGCGGTCAAGCAGGGAGATGAATTCATCATTTTAGGCAAAAATGCCAGTGGCGACTGGTGGCAAATCCAGGTGAACCAACAGCCCGTTTGGGTTTTTGGCAACCTGGTTCGGGCCGAAAACGCCGATGCCGTGCTGGTGGCAGAAAACATCCCCACGCCACCCCCGGTGCCCACCAAACCGCCGCCACCACCTCCTACCGCCACCCCTGTGCCTGCGGCGCCCGACCCCTGCGCCAGCATCGGCGGCGATGGTTGCAAATGGCACATTCGTGGCGGGCCCGCATTCTCAGCCAACCCCTACGGCCTAAAACTCACCTTTGGCTTTGTGCATGGCGGTCGCGGTGATGAAGCCCAGGGCAGCTACTTTGTGTGGCTGGAAAAAGATGGCGTCAAACTTCCTGTGCCCGACTCGGTGCGCAGCGTTACCGGCGCCTTGCGCACAGGCGCAAATGGCCCTTACAACTACGAATACAGCATCGGCTCCGGTGATTTGCCTGGCAACACCCCGGCAGGCTGCTACACCGGCTGGGTGCTGGATGGCAACGGCGAACGCGATAGCAAAAACTTCAGCTTTTGCGTGCCTGACGGCCAGGGCGAAGTCTGGATTTTATTCGACCAGAGTTAAGCCATTGGCCAAAAACCTGCCTGGTTATCCCATCTCTACGATCCCCCTTTCCACCCTCCCACCTGATTATGCAACGAAAAACCAGCGAAGAAATCCGCGAAGCCTTCCTTTCCTACTTCGAGAAACAACACCATCGCCGCGTGGCCAGCTCCTCATTGATTCCGCACAATGACCCCACCCTGCTGCTTACCAACGCCGGTATGGTGCAATTCAAAGATGTTTTTTTGGGACTGGAACAACGTCCGTACAGCCGGGCCACGACCAGCCAAAAGTGCATGCGCGTCTCGGGCAAACATAACGATTTGGAAAACGTAGGCCCCTCACCCCGGCACCACACCTTTTTTGAGATGCTGGGCAACTTTAGCTTTGGCGATTATTTCAAAGAGGGCGCCATTACCTTTGCCTACGAATTCCTGACCGATGTGCTGGGACTAGACCCGGAGCGCCTTTACTACACCGTACACACCTCCGATGATGACGCCTACGACATCTGGACCCAAAAAATCGGTATTGCGCCCGAGCGAGTTTATCGCATGGGCGATGTCACCAATTTCTGGTCTATGGGAGATGTCGGGCCCTGCGGCCCCACCAGCGAAATTCATTACGACTGGGGCCCGCAAGCCTGCACCTGCGGCGATCCCAACTGCTCGGTACTCATCGATAACGGCTGCGATCGCTGGCTGGAAATCTGGAATCTGGTCTTCATGCAATTCAACCAGGATGCGACAGGCGTGCGTACCCCCTTGCCCAAACCGGGCGTAGATACCGGCATGGGCTTCGAGCGCATTGTCAGCGTCATGCAAAACACCCCGGTCAATTACGACAACGACCTCTTCATCCCCATTTTAGATGCCATCCAAAACCTAACCGGCCACACCGACGCGCAGCGCCAGGAAGCCATCATCAGCTACCGGGTGGTGGCTGACCACGCCCGCGCCGCAGCCTTTCTCATTGCCGATGGTGTACGACCCGGGCCCGCGGGGCGGGGCTATGTTTTGCGCATGGTCATTCGTCGCGGACACCGTTTTGGCCGCAAAATGGGCTTTAACCAGCCCTTCATGGCCGCAGTCACCGACGCCGTGGTGGCCAAAATGGGCGACATCTATCCCGAATTGGCAGAGCGCCAAAACTACATCAGCCGCACCGTGAGCATGGAAGAGGAACAATTCATCCGTACCCTGGATCGGGCCATGGAAATTTTGGATGAAGCGCTGGCCCAACTGCGCGCTCGGGATGAAAAAACCTTACCTGGTGATATTGCATTCAAACTCAAATCCACCTATGGTCTGCCATTTGAAGTCACCCGCGATATTTGCCTGGAACGAGGTTATAAAGTGGATGAAGCCAGCTACCAGGCTGCCGACCAGGCGCACCGCTTGGTCAGCCAGGGCAAAATCAGCGAAGCAGCATATGGCCAGGGCGCAGATTTTTACGCAGCGCTGCTACCGAATCTCGAAGCCAAAGGACTGCTACCCGCAGAAGGCGTTCGATACGAGCCGCATGGCCCGCTCAGCCGTCAGACCACCGTGGCTGCGCTCATCAAAGAGGGCGAGTTGGTGGATGATGCCCGCGCCGGAGACAAAGTTGCCATCGTTCTGGCCGAAACCCCCTTCTACGTGGAATCGGGTGGGCAAGTGAGCGACACCGGCATCATCAGCGGGCCCGCGGGCATGGCCCGAGTGCATGAGATGCGTCGCCCGGTCAGCAGCATGATTGTTCACGACGCCACCATCGAGATGGGCGAACTGCACGTGGGCGACACAGTGACCGCTGAGGTAGATGCCCAGCGTCGCCGCGACATTACCCGCAACCACACAGCCACACACTTGCTACAAAAAGCGCTACGCATGCACCTGGGCGATGATGTGCATCAATCTGGTTCATTGGTGGCCCCTGAGCGCCTGCGTTTTGACTTTGCCTACGATAAAGCACTCACCGATGCCGAAATTCAGGACATCACGCACACAGTCAATCAAGCCATCTTGGCCGATTATCCGGTAGAAATCAAACAGATGAGCAAAGAGGAAGCCATTGCCGCAGGGGCGATGGCACTGTTTGGCGAAAAATATGGCGATGTGGTGCGCACCGTGGCTTTGGGTGACGATTATTTCAACAGTTTTGAGCTGTGTGGCGGCGCTCATGTGCAACGCAGCTCCGAGATTGGCCCCTTCATCATTGTCAGCGAGACATCCTCCAGCGGGGGGGTGCGTCGTATCGAAGCGCTCACAGGGCGCGCGGCCATGACATACATCGATGAACGTTTGGCCACAGTAGAGCGTCTGGCTCGTTTGCTGCACGCACCGGTCGAAGAGCTGGAGGCCCGCGTCGAGGCCCTGAAAGCTGAAAACAACGAACTCAGCCGCGATTTGCACAATCTGAGGGCGCAAATGCTGGCGCAGCAGGCTGGTAATCAACTGGACGCGGTGCAAGAGGTGCTGGGAGTCAAAACCCTGGCGCTCAAGGTTGATGCCGCACAAATTGACGAAATGCGCAGCCTGGCCGATGAATTGCGCAACAAGCTGGGATCGGGCGTGGTGGTTTTGGGAGCAGTCATCAATCAAAAGCCCATGCTCATTGCTGCGGCCACAGCCGATGTGGTCAAGCAGGGCATTCATGCCGGCAACATCGTCAAAGCACTGGCGCGCATCATTGGCGGTGGTGGTGGCGGACGTCCCAACATGGCGCAAGCGGGCGGACGCGATGCCAGCCAACTTGCCGCGGCACTGGATGCCGCACCGCGCGTCATTGCAGAGCAACTGACCTAACCCAAACCAGCCGGAACCAAGAAGACATCACACATGTCCCATCCCATCCAAACCATCTCATTGGCCATTGCCCCCACCGTGGCCCAGGCCCGACAGATTATCCTGCGTGCCCAATCGGGGGCCCGGCTGCTCTTCATCCTGCCGGAACAAGCTGATAATTTTGCGCATCTGGCTCGATTGCGCCTATTGCGTCAGGGCGCGGATGCACGGGGCGTTGAGATTGCATTGGTCACAGCGGATGCCGATATCCGCTACTTTGCCCGCTTGGCCCGCATTCCCACCCACACCACCGAAGAAAAAGCCCGCCAGCACTGGCGTTGGCCTAAACCGGAAGCCCCCTTGCCTTCGCCGCACAAAATGCGGCCCACAGTTATTGCGCCCCCTCCCGATGCGGGCATAGCGATGCGCCCGCCCACCATCCTCACACGTCCGCAAGGAACGGTGCTGTTGGGCGAAGCCCGAGTCCGTCCCCGGCGCGCCTGGCTGGCAGGCCTCAGCGTCATCATTTTCATGGGGCTCATGGTGTTGGCCTTGTGGGGATTCACCCTTTACCTGCTGCCTCAGGCCACCGTTACCCTGATTCCAGCCCGGCAGCAACTTGTTAGCGCAGTAGATTTGACCGCACAAGTGGGCCTGGATGAAGCAGATTATCCCCACAAGATGGTGCCTGCCCGAGTGGTGCAAGCCCGAGTAGAAGGTGTGGGAACAACGCCCACCACGGGGCACGACAAAGCACCTGTGGGCAAAGCCACCGGCGTTGTCACCTTCATCAATCGCACCTCCCGCGAGGTTCCTGTGCCCGAAGGTGTTATTTTGCGCACTACCTTTGGCAAAAGTGTGCGGTTTCGTACCCTAAGCGAGGCTGTTGTGCCTCCTGGCATTGGTCAGCGCACCGAGGTCGAGATCGAGGCGGTAGAGCCGGGGCTCAGCGGCAATGTGCCTGCGCTCACCATCAACGAAATCGAAGGCTCGCTGAACATCCGCCTGCGTGTCAGCAATCCCTATGCCACCCGCGGTGGCACAGTCGAAACGGTAGCCATAGTCATACAGGCCGATAAAGATCGCCTGCTCAACGAACTTTCTGCTCAGTTGCAGCGCCAGGCCTACGCCAAACTGGCAGAAAACCTGCGCCAGGGCGAAACCATTCCCCCTGAAACTGTCAACACCTATTTGCTGGCCAGCACCTACGACCGCTTCGCGGGGGAGCCCGCAGATGTGTTGGGACTGCAATTGCAACTACTGGCCCGCGGTCTGGCCGTAGACATTGCCTCGGCCCGAGAGCTGGCAGAGCGTTCCTTGCGCGAAACCGCGCCCTCCGACAAGTTTTTGCTGGAAGAAACCATCCGTACCGGACAACCGCAATTTACCCTTTTCCAGGAGGATGCAGTGAAATTTTCGCTGACGGCCAGCGGCGAAGTGCTGCAACCCATTACCGCGGGCGATGTGCGCGCCATTCTTGTCGGTGCGCCCGCCGACCAAGCTGCGGCATTGTTGGATGAGGCTTTTTCTCTGGCTCAACCGCCGCAAATCACCCTCACACCCTCCTGGCTCACCCATTTTCCCCGCCTCGCCTCCCGTATCACCGTGCGCGTTTATAAGGCAGCAGTTAAGTAATGGTTTTCTGCATTTTCTGTGAAAATCTAACGACTTAACAGGTAACAAGAATCTGCCCCACGTTTTTACATCTCACGCCCATGAACATTACCCGCATCAATCATGTGGCCATTGTGGTCAACGACCTGGATGAAGCTATCCGCTCCTATCAAGACAAGTTGGGCCTGAGCGTAAGCCAGCGCCTGCTCATGCCGGAGCAAGAGGTTGAAATCGCCTTTTTGCCCGCAGGCGAAAGTGCCATCGAGTTGATTTCCCCCATCAACGAAAGCTCGGGCGTAGCCAAATATCTGGCCAAGCGGGGCGAGGGCCTGCATCATCTTTGCCTTGAAACACCTGATGTAAACGCCAGTCTGGCTGAATTGGCCGCCCGCGATGTGCAGCTCATCACCCAGGAGCCTATTCATGCCGTAGAGGGACTGGGATTTTTCGTGCATCCCAAAGCTGCGCATGGCGTACTCATCGAAATCCTTGAACCCTATTCGCACCACGGAGATGCTGACTGATGTGGTGGCTGAGCTTTCCGGTTTTGGTACTGCTGCTGTTGGTCCTGCTGCTGTGGGGCGTGCATCGGCGGCGGCATGATGGCGCCATTCGCCTGCTGGACCGGTTTCCGGTGACACTGGCGCTGATGGATGGCTCCCGGCGTTCCGGCGTGTTACGCATCCAGCGCGGTGGCCTGACCCTGGATTATGCGCTGCCTGCCACCGGGCGCACCCCGCCCGCGCCCATCACCTATCTGCACTACGAGCCAGAGTGGCAAGAACTTGACGCCATTTACCGTTTTACCGATGAGCTGAGCAAGCAGGATCGCAAGCGCCGCGGGCGGCAGTTGGACGCGCTTTCGGGGCTGAAACGGCAGGCTCGGGCGTGGCAACCAGGTCTGTGGCTGGATGCGTTCATAGAGCAACTGGTGGCTTTGCTGGCGCGATGGCAGCAGCGGCCTTTTCCTATTCCTGTTTTTCAGCAATTGCCTCATAGCCAGCGCACGCTGCTGGTGGGCTATGCCGGAGATCATTTTAACGATTTGCTGACACAAAATTTGGGCAAGCAGGTGGTGGCCCGACACTTTGCCCACAACATCATTCATCGTTTTCAGGGCACATTGCTGGCTTATTCCCGCTATTTTTTGCTACTGGCCCAAGTGCCGGTTTCGCAACAGGTGCAACTTGCGCTGCAACCTGAAAAGGGTAGCGGGCAACTTTACGCGTTGCGCTGGCGTTGGCAAAATGACCAACTTGAGCTACGCAACCTTAGCGCTTATCCCTTGCTGCTGGATAAGATGACGCTGGATGGGCAGGTACGTGATTTGAGTATGATGATTGCCGCGGATGCAGCCTTTACCCTGCACATAAAAGCCACCGAGCAAACCCGCTGCCAGCTTAGCGCCCGCATCGTGCGAGAAGCTGATGTGCTTTTGCCCCGCAATCGGGCAATTGTGCGCTACGCTGCCACCCTGCCCGCACATTTGGCCGCGCTGGATGTGGGGGTGGCTTTGGCCCCACCTCAGGGCAGCGATGCCGAGGAACAGCGCTTGCGCCGTGAACTCCAATCGCATCCTACCGACGCGGCCAGCGCCGCGGCTTTGGCCCGGCATCTGCATCAGATGGGGCAGTTGGATGAAGCGGAGCGCTACTATCAGCAGGCTTTGACCGCGGCTCGCCGCCTGCCCGATGGTGGTCAGCGGGTGCAGTTGGAGCTGATGCAGCTTCGCATGTATCGGGAAGACCAGGGTGAGGTGAAGCAATGACTTTGATCTTAGGCATCGAAAGTTCTTGCGATGAGACCGCTGCAGCAGTTTTGCAGGATGGTCGTCATTTGCTGAGCAATGTGGTGGCTTCGCAGATTGACTTGCATCGTCAATATGGCGGGGTTTTTCCCGAGATGGCCTCGCGACAGCATGTTTTGGCTATTTATCCTGTTTTGCAGCAAGCTTTGGCTGAAGCGGACGTCGATTGGGATGATTTGGATGCCATTGCCATCACCCGCGGGCCCGGTCTGGCCGGCTCGTTGCTGGTTGGCATGAATGCAGCCAAGGGCGCGGCCTGGGCCCGGGGCATTCCCCTGGTGGGCGTCAATCATCTCGAAGGCCACATCTATTCCAACTGGATTGAGGCTGAGGGCAATCATCCCGACAAGACTTTTCCGGTGCTGGTGCTCATTGTTAGCGGTGGTCATTCAGAATTGATTTTGATGCACGGTCACGGCCAGTATCAACGCTTGGGCGGAACTATCGACGATGCCGCGGGCGAGGCGTTTGATAAAGTGGCCCGCGTGCTGGGGCTGGGCTATCCTGGTGGCCCAGCTATTCAAAAAGCGGCTGAGCCGGGCGATGTTCGGGCGTGGCGATTTCCGCGGGCCCGCACCAAGAATCTGTATGATTTTAGTTTTAGCGGCCTTAAAACCGCGGTTTTGCGCGCGGTGCAGCGTCTGGAAGGGCAAAATCTGCAGGTGAGCCGTAAGCTGAAAGCGGGCGCACAACTGCCCGCGCAAACCGTGGCCGATTTGGCCGCATCTTTCCAACAGGCGCTGGTCGATGCCCTGACTGAAAAGACGGTGTTGGCCGCGCAGCAAATGGGTGTCAGCGAAATTTGTGTGTGCGGCGGGGTGTCGGCCAATGCAGCGCTTCGGCAGACTTTGCGTCAGCGCTCGCCCGTGCCTGTTTCAGTGCCGCCCCTTTATCTTTGCACCGATAACGCCGCCATGATTGCCGCTGCGGGCCATTACCGCTTTGCCGCGGGCGAACGTGCGGGCCTGGATATGGATGTCATCCCTAATTTGCGGCTGTTTTAGGCATTGGTTACAGCTATCGGTACACTTGACAACAATCGTTATTTCCCATTCACTCCCTAAATTCGTAACGACTAACGTACCCGACTTCAATCACCACAAAGGCGCAAAGACACTAAGAACACCAAGCATTTCAAAGCTTTTTCTTTTCTTCGTGCCTTTGTGGCTTCGTGTCTTCGTGGTTTCTAGCCGGGCTACCTTAGTCGTAA
>CAZMDD010000054.1:0-14434 GCA_964565065.1 uncultured Caldilineales bacterium
GTAACGACTAACGTACCCGACTTCAATCACCACAAAGGCGCAAAGACACTAAGAACACCAAGAATTTCAAAGCTTTTTCTTTTCTTCGTGCCTTTGTGGCTTCGTGTCTTCGTGGTTTCCAGCCGGGCTACCTTAGTCGTAACAAATTCCCAAAAAGATGAATCAACAGTACAATAGGCGTAACCCCAAAGCCAGTAGGTAGCGATTATGTTTGCCTGCTGAAAACTGTTCACTGCTATCACCGGAGAGCTGCCAAGGCTACCAAGGCACAAAGACAGGAAGAAACAAGTGATGCGTGAATCAGCTACATCACCCTTCATCCTCCGACATCAGTCGCATCATTATGAAAAAACGTTTGCAACGCATTCTTGCTCAGGGCCGCTTTCTGGATGAAATCATGGCCTGGAAACGGCAACAGTTGCCCGAACTCATGGCCGAAACGCCTGAGCCGCATCTGCAAGCCCTGTTAGCCTTTACGCCGCCACCGGTCGATTGGGTTACGGCGCTGGCCAGGCCCGGGGTGAGCCTGATTGCCGAAATCAAGCGAGCCACACCCGATAAAGGTCTCATTGCCCGGGAATTCGAACTGTTGACCTTGGCTGAGACCTGTGCCGCGGGCGGTGCGACAGCCCTTCTTTATGCCACCGACGCCCGTTTTTATCAGGGGCACCTCCAGCATCTTACCGCCATCAAAGAACATTTTCGGCAGCAGGATGTGGCGCTGCCTGTTTTACGCCACGATTTCATCTTCCATCCCTGGCAACTGCTGCAAAGCCGCGTTGCCGGAGCCGATGGTGTCATCTTGCACATGGCCCTACTGGGCGATGCCGACTACGCACATCTGCTGGCCTACGCCCGAGAGCTGGGTATGGAACCGCTGGTTCAGGTGCATGACGAGCAGGAACTGACCCGCGCACTCAAAGCGCGGCCCCGCATCATCAGTCTGAGCAACCGCAATCTGCGTAATTTTGCACTTGACACCGATGTCATTCCCCGCTTGCGCCCGCAAATTCCGGCAGATGTGCTGGTAGTGGCGGGCGGCGGTATTCGCAATGCCGCCGATGTGGCTGCGCTGCGAATGGCTGGCGTGCAGGGCGTGCGCATTGGCGAAAGCCTGATGCGGCAATCGGCCAAACAACGCTTGCGCAAACTCCGCAATCTGGCCAGAGCGGGCCAGGAGATATGAGATGCAAACCATGACCATGAAGGGACTTCTGGCACTCATTTTGCTGACAAGCCTGCTTTTGGGCGCGGGCCCGGCATTTAGCCAGGGGGATGTTGCATTTGGCGTCACCGAGACCACCATTGATTTTCCTGACAGCATTCTGTTTCAGACACATGTTACGGGAGCCGGGCCCGATATCGTCAAGGCCCAGTTCGTTTACTATCTCGATCGTTACGGCGCATCCGATAGCACCACCCGCGAGCCATTGACCCTTGAACCGGGCCCAACCCAAGAGTTACGCTATCACTGGGATACCAGCGCGCTCACCATTTTGCCCTGGACGCCCATCGTCTTCTACTGGCGCATCACCGATGCTCAGGGCAACAGCTACGAAAGCGCACCGCAAAAAGTTTATTATGCAGATACCCGTTTTCAGTGGCAGCAGCGGGCCAGCGACAACCTGATCATCCATTGGCACGATAAACCGGAAGATTTTGGCCAAAAAGTCTTCGAAATCGCACAGCAGGCCATCCAAAAACAACAGCGCCTCTTTGGCAAAGCGCTGGTCATCCCCATCCGCATTGTCATCTACAACGACCGCCGTGAATTTACCGATTGGCACAGCGTGGCGCTGGATTGGGTGGGAGGCGAAGCATTTCCTGATTTTGGCCTGACCACACAAATCGTCAATTCCTCGCGGCCCGACCAGCATTGGCTCATGGCCGTTGTTCCCCACGAAATCTCCCATCTCTATCTCTACCAAACTGCACACAACGCCTCGGCACCGATTCCTGTGTGGCTAGACGAGGGACTGGCGCAGTACAATGAATTTGCCGACTCTGGCACCGATTATCTGGTCACACAGGCGGCCCAAAATGGCAACTTGCTTCCCCTAACCTCGCTGGCCGCGGGCTTCGGACAATTCGATGAACCTCGCATCCGGCTTTCGTATGCCGAAGCCCTCTCGGCAGTGACTTATCTGGCAGAGACTTATGGCGAGTCGGGCATTTCGCAACTTTTGGCCGCTTACAAACAGGGTTTGCCCACCGAGCAGGCTTTTAAGATGGCACTGGGAATAAGCATGGGGCAGTTTCAGCAGGATTGGGCAGTTTGGGTGGGCGCCCCGGCTGAGAGCATGATTACACCCACGCCCTGGCCCAAGCCCACCTTTCGCCCAACGCCCACCCCCATGCAGATAGGAGAAAGCACGAACACACCCACAGCTTCTGCCACGGCTACGCCCGCGCCCACCCCTGCGCCCACCCCCGCGCCTGCGCCAACGCCCACCCCCGCGCCCACATCAGACAAGCCTTGGTGCCCTGGGCTCATCATTCTGCTACCCTTACCGCTGATTGCCCTTCTCTGGCGTCAATAAATCATCTTACGACCTCTATCCGCTCCCCAAATCGCCTTATGCCCGTTATCGTCCCCGGCCTCACCGGAACCCTCATCAACACCGCCACTGTTATTCTGGGCAGCCTGATTGGCTTGCTCATCGGACACAAGCTGCGCGAAAGCACCCAAAAAACAGTGCTGCACGGCCTGGGACTCGTCACGCTGGTGGTGGGCATCAGCAATGCCATCACCACCCAAAACATCCTCATTCCCCTCTTTGCCATCATCATCGGAACCATTTTGGGCGAGTGGATGCAATTGGAGGAGCGCCTGGCTGCCCTGGGCCAATGGCTTGAGCGCGTGGTTGGCCGTCGCCTGGGCGAACAGGATGACGGGCGTCTGGTGCAAGCCTTTGTTACTGCCAGCCTGGTTTATTGCGTGGGCCCGCTAACCATCCTGGGCTCTATCAACGATGGTCTGGTCAACAACTACGACTTCTTGCTGCTCAAAGCTGTTTTAGATGGCTTTGCTTCTATTGCCTTTGCTGCCAGCCTGGGCCCAGGCGTTATCCTCTCGGCCATTGCTGTTTTGCTCTTTCAGGGCAGCATCTCGGTGGCAGCCATGCTCTTTGGAGGCGCATTGGGCGGCGTCACAGCCACACATCCCGCCATCATCGAGATGACCGCCACCGGCGGCATCGTCCTCATCAGCATCGCCTTCATGCTGCTGAACATCAAACGCTTGCGCACAGCCAGCTTTCTTCCCGCCATCTTTTTAGCCCCACTCTTCGTTGTGCTGTTACAATGGTTGGGTATTTCTTTTTGATGGCGCACAACCCCTCGCATCTCCTATCACTTTTAGTAACCTATTCACGTTTCATCCTTAGCCACAAAGGGCATGAAACATCCTCTCTTCGTCACCTTCGAGTCTTCGTGGCTAAGGATTGAAGAGCGTTACCTGTACAGTTACCATTTTTATTCCCATTCCCAATATCACTCATCACGCATAAAAAATCATGTATACACTTGCACTTCGCAAAAAATTTATTGCGCATCACAAAAACACTGCCGAATCCCTGCTCCGCTCCCACCTTTATTTGCTGGAAGTCATGCTGGAAGCTGAAGCGTTGGATAGCTTGGGCATGGTGGTAGACCTGGATGCTCTGGATGATGCCATGGATGATGTCCTGGCGTTGTATCAGGATAAAAATTTGAATGAAGCTGAGGCTTTTGCCGATACGCTCCCCACGCTGGAGGCATTGGCCAAGGTGCTGGCTACTGCTATCGATGAAACCTTGTACGCCCCCAATCTAACCGCCCTTAGCGTGCGTCTGTGGCGGGATGAAGAGGCCTGGGCGCTGTACGACATCGAAAAATAATCCAACGATGTTTGACTTAACCTTTTTGGGAACCAGCGCATCCGCGCCATCGATTCAGCGCGGGCTCTCCAGCGCAATCATCCAGCACCGCGATCAACGTTTTATGGTGGATTGCGGTGAGGGCACGCAGCGGCAGATTTTGCGCTCGGGCCTGGGTTTCAAGCGCCTGAACAAAATTCTCATCACCCACGGGCATTTGGATCACATCCTGGGATTGGGGGGCCTGGTCTCGACCATGGCCCGCTGGGAGATGATGGAGAAGCTGGAAATTTTTGGCGGTGCGTTTGCGCTGGAACGCATCCGGCGGTTGATGGATGTGGTTTTTGCGCCCCACCCCATCCCCGAAAGCCTGATTTTTCGTGAAATCGGGCCCGGCATCCTTTTTCAGACAGAACATCTGCAGGTAGAGGCTTTTCCGGTGGTGCATCGCGGGCCCGATTGTTTCGGATACAAATTCATCGAAACGCCCAGGCGAACTTTTTCGCCGGAAAAGGCTGCCAAGCTGGGCGTTCCTGTGGGCCCGGAACGCAGCAACCTGGTAAAGGGCCACCCCATCACGCTGGCTGACGGTCGCGTGATTCAGCCGGATGATGTTTTGGGCCCGCCCCGGGCTGGCACGCAACTGGTCTTCATCGGCGATTTGGCCCGTACCCGCGGCCTGACCCCAATGGTGCGTGATGCAGATGCGCTGGTGGTGGAGGCGACTTATCTTTCGGAAGATAAGGAACTGGCCCGGCAGTATGGACATCTAACCGCGGCGCAGGCTGCGCGACTGGCGGCCAACGCGGGCGTGGGACAACTGTTGCTCACGCACATCTCCCGGCGTTACACCGGCGAAGCAATTTTAGAGGAGGCTCGGGCCATCTTTCCCAACACAGTGGTGGCCAGCGATTTCTCACATTTTCAGATAAAACATCCCCGTTAGCCATGCCGGTGCATGTCGAGTGCGTGGCCTCGGGCCAAATCTGATACAGGGGATGCAGTCACCAGAAAGGGGATGGCTCCCCTCTTTGCGGGTGCGTTTCAAAATTGGGGCAGGCATTGTAAAAACCGCCGGATTGCGAATCCGGCTCCGAAGCGGGGCATTCCAGAGCGGATTCGCCAAACAATAAAAGCGTCCCCAAACTAAAACGTCCCCCTCTTTGCCGCAAGCTGGACAAGCGTACCAGAACTGCGTACAATAGCATCATGCCAGTCTACGAAAATCTTGAGTTGCTCAACGCCCCGCCGAGTCGCGCGTCGCGTGTGCGCGCGCGGCTGATGCGCAGCGTAGCAAAAATTGTCAGAATTTGGCCCGCACCGCCGCCGGAGCTGCTATCGGCCATGCGCATTTTGGTCATTCGCCCCGATCATCTGGGAGACATGCTCTTTTTGGGGCCTGCCATGCGCTGGCTGCGCCAACGATTACCCACCGCGCACATTGCGCTGGCCATGGGACCCTGGGCCCGGCCAGCACTGCCTGCATGCCATGAAACTTACGACGAGCTCATCGAAATTCCTTTTCCGGCATTCGAGCGACGAAAGCGCCGAGGCATGTTGGGACGATGGCGCCTGTTTTCGCCCTGGGCCCAAAAACTGGGGGCTGGCCGCTACGATGCCGCCCTGATTTGCCGTCCAGATCACTGGTGGGGAGCCGCCTTGACCCGTTTTGCCGGCATTCCCCTGCGCCTGGGATTCGACACGCTCGAGACCACACCCTGGCTGACCACCGCATTGCCCATGAGAAATGAACATGCTGCTGCCAGCAATCTACGCTTGGTCGCCTCGCTAACCCACGATACCCTCTCACTGGAGTCAAACGCACACCCTCTGCACTTTGATTTGAACGCCCGCAACCTGGGGTATGCCGATGCCCTGCTCTACAACATCTTTGGCACCCATGAGCCGCAACCCCTGGCCATCATCCATCCCGGCTCGGGCGCGGCCATCAAATTGTGGGATGTGGCAAAATGGCGCGAGATTGCCATGCGCTTGACACAAAATGGCCTGCGGGTGCTGGTCACTGGCGGCCCCAACGAACGCAATCTGACTCGTGATGTGGCATCTGTAGCTGCGGGCGGCGTTATCGATTTAGGGGGCGAGACCAGTTTCTCGTTGCTGGCGGGCCTGATGGCTCGGGCGCAGATTGTTTTGGGCCCCGATAGCGGCCCGTTACATCTGGCGGTAGCAATGGGCGCCTCCACCGTGCATCTTTACGGGCCCTCCAATCCAACAACCTTTGGCCCGTGGGGCGATTCCAGCCGCCACCGCATCATCCGCAGCAACTGGGAATGCGCACCTTGCGATAAATTCGATTGGCCCGACCCTCAACGCCACAATTGCGTACGTGATATCGATGTCGAGGCCGTTTGGGAAGTCACCCAGCAACTCCTGCAATACATCTAAAAACAGCATTCCATGAACGATGATTCAGCTTTGACCCGCTATCAACGACAAATCCAATTCTATGGCCTGGCCGAGAAGGGACAACGTAAACTCCTGGCATCCCGAGTGCTGATTGTAGGATGCGGGGCCACGGGCTCAGCGCTGGCCATGCTGCTGGCCCGGGCAGGCGTAGGCTTTCTGCGGCTGGTGGATTACGATGTGGTGGAGCTGGGGAATTTGCATCGACAAATGCTCTTTTATGAACAGGATGCCCGAGAACAACGGGCCAAAACTGTGGCTGCGGCAGCACGCTTGCAAGCCGCCAACAGCACCATCGATATCGAACCGGTCGTGAGTACCTTTAGCCGGGCCAATGCGTTGACCCTGGCAGGGGATGTCGATCTCATTCTGGATGGCACAGACAACTTTGAAACCCGCTATCTCATCAATGATGTGGCAGTCAAACTGGGCATTCCCTGGATTTACACCGGCGTCATGGCCTCTTATGGCATGGGCGCGACCATCATCCCTGCCGGAGCTGCAATCAAAACGGGCCGGGAACCCACGCCATGTCTGCAATGTTTGCTGGGACCCGAGCCACCCAGTGGGGGCCCCACCATCAACACAGCAGGCATTATCGGGCCCATTGTCACCTTTATGGCCTCCATCAGCGCTACCGAGGCCTTGAAAATTCTCACAGGGCAGGGTGAGCTCAATCGCGGCATGTTTATGATGGATTTATGGGAAAACAGCTTTGAGCAATTTGGCGTCGCCACAGCCAAAAAGGATTGTCCCCTTTGCAGCGCGGGTGAGTATCGCTTTTTGGCCGCGCAAGCCCCTTAGCGCCGCAGCGTGGCCCGAATGCGGTCTGGATACAATAACAACGCCAGGGCGTCGATAATGTCGCGGGTGACAATATCGGCAGCCATGAGCGCAGAAACAGCGACCCCTTCGCCCCCCATGACAGCAATTCCCAGCCCCGCAGCTTGCAGCATAGCCGCATCGTTAGCGCCATTGCCCACTGCCACAACGCTTTTGGGGCCCAGTTTTTGCACCAGTGCCAGCTTTTGCGGCCCGCCTGGGCCTGGCTGCATGGCATGATAAAGGATGTTTAGAGCTCGCGCCGCCTCTTCGCCCCCGCCGTGGGTGTTGGCTGTAATCAGATGAATGGTAAGTTGTGCTTGCAATCGGGCCAGCATCTTGGGCACGCCCGAGAGCAAAATGCCATCTCGGGCCAGCGTACCATTCATATCCAGCACCAAATGCGCAAGGGTCAGGGTTTCGACATCAGGAATCGCAATTTCGATAGACATGATTAGCTCCGTTGATACACAACGCGCACCGATTCAGAACCATCGGAATGCGCAATTTTGTACAGTGTAAAAAAGTCGGGTTGCTCCAGCACCAATGCCCGGAGCTGGTTAAAGTCGGGCAGGGTGGGAATCGCATCCAGCGCCGCGAAGGGAATCCAGTGCGGCGTGCCCTCATCATTGATTTTGTGCAGTGTACCTGCGGCCTGGGCATGATAAATGAACACCACCACGCCGGGCAAGTCATTTTGGGCGTGAGCCATCAGCAAGCCGCGCAGATGCAAGCTTTGCACCTGCAGTCCTGTTTCTTCCTGCAATTCCCTGACAGCAGCTTCATCTGGCGTTTCATCCCGCTCGATGTGTCCTCCGGGGGGATTGTAGAGACCGGGCCACAGTTTTTTGTGCGACGCGCGCTGCAAAAGCAGCAAGGCATCGTCCCGAGTAACAAAAACCAACACCCGGGGCACCACTGCAAAACGGGCTCTGCTAACACCATAAGGATTATAAGGGAACTCGGCAGGGGTCATGGCCTCTCCAGTGGTATGGCAACCAGCTCAATTTCAAAAGACTGGTCATCAAAAATAACACAGCGCAGCGCGTTGCCATCGCGGGGCACTCCCACCGAGCCTACGCCCACCAGCGTCAGTGCGCCAGGGTCAAGCTGGATGTGCGGCCCCGACAAACGTCGCCATCGATTATCAGCTCCCAATTGCTGCACCGCCTGCACGTGGGTATGACCATGAAACGCTACCCGGCGATGACTGGCGGCCAACTGCGCAAATGCGGCCCACACAGCCTCTTCATCGTGCAACAGGCTGGGAAAAAGCTGCATCCAGCGGGGACGATGGCGAGCCATGTAGGCCTGGGTATCGGCCAAAGTGACGCATTCTGCCGGAAAGACAGGACTGGCGTGCGAGGCAATCCAGCCGGGCCCGGTAAGCAGCGCGGGCCAAGCTGCGATTTCGGGCTGACGTGCAGCAGGAAACTTGCGCAACTGACTAACTTCCCAGTTGCCAAAGGCGTGCTGCACGGGCCAGGCATCAAGAATGGTCAAGGGACGGGCGCCCATATCACCCAAATTCAAATAATGGTCGATTTTTCGTGTTGCCAGGTAAGTCAGCGCTTTTTCAAGATGGTCTGTTTCGTTGTGAATATCGGAAAGAATGGCGTAAAGAGACATAACGATTGGCGTGTAAAGATGAATTTGCGTGGCGCACGTACTTTTTTAATGCCTGAAAGATAGCATAATTTTGTGAAGTTCGCTACAATGTGCGCGTAAAGAAATGCCTTCGTCTTGCATCTTCTAATGTGTTGACCCTGCCCTGAAGCGCTTTGGGACAGGCACTTCATCTGACCACAATCCTGGCGAGGCCGAGTCTGTTTGATCGTGCCCCCTCTTTTTTTGCCATGAGGCTTTTATGATTGCAATCACCGGAGCCCGACATATCGATCGCAGAGAACATCTTCTGATTCCCCGTGTTCCTGTTCCTAAACAGCCACCAGAACAACGCGTTTTCAACTTTCACGAAGTTTATCTGGGCTATAACGAAGAAACAGTCCAGATTGAAGCCTCTCGTTGTATTCAGTGCCCCGAGCCGCAAGCCTGCATTTCGGCCTGCCCGGTCAACAATGATATCCCCCTGGCCATGTGGCACACAGCCCGCGGCGAATTTGTCGAAGGCTACCTGGCCTTTCGCAAAAACAGCACCATGTCCGAAGTTTGTGGCCGTGTTTGTCCGCAAGAGAAGCTCTGTCAGGGGTCTTGTGTGGTGGGCTCGTCAGAAGACCCGCCTGTTTACATCGGCAAGGTTGAATTCTTCCTGGCGGACTGGATGCGCATTCAGGGCAAAATGGGCGATGTGCTGGCTGCGGAAAAGCAAGCGCCCACCGGACGCACAGTGGCCATTGTGGGCTCCGGGCCCGCGGGCCTGCACGCAGCCGAATTGCTGGCGTTAAAAGGGCATCATGTCGATGTTTACGAGCGCCATCCCATGCCCGGTGGCCTGCTCATGTACGGCATTCCCGACTTCAAGCTGGAAAAGGACAAGGTGCAGGGGATTGTGGCCCGGTGCGAGCAAGCGGGCGTGCGGTTTATCACCAACACCCCCATCAACACGCCGGGCAATCCCTACATCGAAGATTTGCTGTACGAATATGATGCCACACTGATTGCCATCGGCGCCGAAATTCCCTCGACCATGGGAACCGAGGGCGAAGATTTGCCCGGTGTGTGGACATCGCTGGACTTTTTGATTAGCCTGAATTTGCAGGAAGAGATGTTCCCCTCCTACCTGCAGGCTCCCGACATCCAAGGCAAAACAGTGATGGTTGTGGGTGGCGGCGATACCAGCTCCGACTGTGTCCGCTCCGCGGTGCGCGCGGGCGCAGGACGGGTCATTCTCAGCTATCGCCGCTCCGAGGCACAAATGCCCGGTCGGGCCGAAGACCGCGGTTTTGCCAAGGATGAGGGCGTTGAATTTGAATTTTTGACGCAGCCGGTGCGTTTTATTCCCGGGCCCGATGGCAAACTGGCCCAGGTCGAGCTACGTCGCATGAAATTGGGCGAGCCGGATAAATCGGGCCGTCGCCGTCCTGTGCCCATTCCCGACAGCGAATTTGTGACTGATGTCGATATCATGGTGCTGGCTCTGGGCTTCTGGCCCGATGAGAAATTTGCCAAGGCTACGCCAGGCATGGACACCAAGCGCTGGGGCGAAATCAAAGTGGATCCCGAAACAGGCATGACCTCTCGTATTGGGCTGTGGGCTGCTGGCGATGCCGTCAATGGCGCCGATTTGGTGGTGACAGCCATGGCTGGCGCACGCAAAGCTGCCGATTCTATCCACGAGTATTTGCTGGAATTGAGCGAAGAGTACGCCCGACAGGACATTACACCACCCGCCCCTCCCGAAGCGCCCCCGGGCCTGATGCCCAACTGCTCGCAGGCGTTTGTGGTGAAAACCCCTGCCCGTAAACCTATCAAGCTGGATCGCATGGCGTAAAGGGGTGCAGCAACTGTTATTGTCGTAACAGGCGTTACGGTTCACGGTTGAAGGGTGCATCCGCGCATGGGGGTCAGCTCGCCCGCTGCCCGCGGCTGCCCCCTCAGGCGGCTGCTGCGCAGCGGGCCAGTGGGTCAGAGGTCAGAGGGTCAGTGGCCAGTGGGTCGGTGGGTCAGTGGTAAACCGCCAGCTCCTCTATCAAAAAAATGTGTCCAGCCACGCCGCATCAACAATTCTCAGCGCCGGCGCGGCCCATAAGCTTGAAACGCCGGGCCCGGCGGTACTGTTGACGATAGGCCCGGGCAGCATCTTGCACGCCCGCCACGCTGCTCATGGCCCGCTGCTGAATCTGCTGCCAAATTTGAGGATGCCGATAAAGCTCTACTGCCCGCACCACAGCTCCATACAGCGCCATGGCATCATAGCGCTCAAAATGGAATCCTGTGCCCAGTTCGGGCGGGAAATGATCGATAACGGTATCTTTCAAACCGCCGGTAGCATGAACCACGGGCACAGCGCCATAGCGCATCCCTTTAAGCTGATCTAACCCACCCGGCTCATGGCGTGAAGGCATCAGAAATAGATCACTCCCCGCGTAAATGTGCCGCGACAAAGTTTCATCGTAGCGGGGAACGAACACAAGTCGCCGGGGATAGCGCCGCTGCAAATCATTTAGCAATTGATGGTAGCGCTCATCGCCCGAGCCCATGATGACAAACTGCACGGGCAACAGCCGCAGCATGGGCTCCAGCACCGCTGCCAGAATATCAAAACCCTTGCTATCCATAAGCCGTGAAGTCATGCCGATGAGCGCTGTTTCGGGCGCTGCGGGCAAGTGCAAATGCTGCTGCAAGGTGGTTTTGCAAACTCGCTTGCCACGCAACTCATCAGCGGCAAAGGTGGCGGGCAACATTTGGTCGGTGGCTGGATTCCATGCCTGGGTATCCAGGCCGTTGAGGATGCCCACCAGGCGCTCGCGGCGGTCTTGCAACAAAGGCTCCAATCCTTCGCCAAAGTCGGGCGTCTGGATTTCCTGGGCATAGGAAGGGCTGACCGTGGTAATCAAATCGGCAAAAATGATGCCCCGCCCCATCATGCTTACCACCTGGTTCAGACTGGGAGCTATGGCTGGATGGGTGATAAAACCTTGCTGCTCGATACCGGCAATTTGCAGCGCTCGTCGCCCGAAGATGCCCTGGTAGCCCAGGTTGTGGATGGTGTAGAGAACCGCGGTGCCAGCAAAAAAGGAATCATCCTGATAAAGGGTGTGCAGCCAATTGGGGATAAGCGCAGTTTGCCACTCGTTGCAATGCAGGATGTGCGGCTGCCAGTTCAGATGCCGGGCTGCCTCCAGACTGGCACGGCTGTAAAAGATAAAACGCTCGCCATCATCAGGAAAAGCGTAAATGCCCTGACGTGAACCAAAAAAACGCTGGTGCTCGATGAAATAGATGGGCAAATCGTCATCAGGCGCTTGCCACAGCCCCGCATATTCGATACCTTGTTCAAAGGGCACCGGAAACGCATCCAGCACCCGCCTGAAACCAAGCTGCTGCGGATTGATGAGCCCGTAGCGGGGGAGTACGACACGCACATCATCCCCCAACGCCCGAATGGCCCGCGGCAGCATGGCCGCCACCTGCGCCAGGCCACCAGTGGCCGCGTAGGGCAAAATTTCGGTACTCAAATACAAGATGTTCAAAGAATCGGACATGCGGTTAGCCTGCCAGCACGAAACAGAAAATATGCAGGATGCACAAAAAGGGAACAGACATAGCGTCCGCTCCCTTTGGCGTTAGGTTCTAATGCCTGGCTGATAAAATGAGCTGCCAGGAGGCTTGTTGAGATTAGTTTTCTTCTTCGACTTCAAAGACCTGACGGCCACGATAGGTTCCGCAGTAGGGGCAAACCTGGTGCGGCGGAATTTTCGCTTTGCAGCTTGGGCACGAAATCAGATGGACGCTAGTAAGAGCATCATGTGCGCGACGGCGGTCGCGGCGGCCTTTGGAAGTCTTTTGCTTGGGATGGGGAGTCATAATGCGGGGTCTCCTGTATGATAAATGCTTTTATTTTGTACTGGACACTGGTGTTTTTGGGTTCGTAACGATTCAGGTCTCTGTCCACTTTTTGCCACGACGACACCCATAAAGGAAAGACACAAAGCATTTCCTTCCTTTTTCTTCATGTCTTTGTGTCTGAGTGACCTTGGCGGTTCTTTTTAGATGACCGTGAACAGTTGCTGCTGTTGGATGGCGTCAGTCACGGAATCTGGCTTGAGAAAGAGCATCACCGGGCCACATGGGCTCAGCTTTCATCGTCAGGCTGATCGCGGAACAAATCGCCGAGAGCAGCCCAGCGCGGGTCAATGGCTGCGGACTCGCAGGTGCATTGCTCGAAGTTAAGGTTGACACCGCAAGTCGGGCACAAACCAGCGCAATCTTCCTGGCACAGGGGTGTCAGGGGCAATGCCAGCAAAAGGGCCTGCCGCATGATTTCGCTTAAATCAAGAATGTGCTGTGCGTCGATGAGCAAGGCCGGGTCGATAGCCTCCTCTTGCCGGATTCTGCCTGTGGCCAAATCGACCGCGGGCACAAATGCCTCTTCGATGGCAATGCTCAGCGGCTGTTCCATGGGTTCAAGGCAGCGTGAACACTGCGTGCGAATGGTTGTTTCGCCCGAGGCTACAACTACAATGCGTTCATTGGTCCACAAAAAACGGGCATCGCCGACCAATGGGGCAATGATGTCGAAAGCCTCATCCAATTGATCCATTTCCGAAATAGGGATGCGAAGCTCGTAGTGGCGTGTACCCCCTTTCGGGCCCGATAATAGCCCGGCAACATTGAATTGCAGGGAATCTGATTGGCTTTGTTTTGTGGGCACCATAGTAGTATACCGTTTTTAGCGTAGAGTTGGCAAAAATAACGGGGCGTTTGGCGTTGCGTTGAGGGGGCAAGCGCGCACATTTCGGCCTTGGCCCGTGGGCATCACAGTCAGATACGCTCGATTTTGCCGCTGCCGGGATAGTTACGTTCCCGGGCCACACGACGCAGCGCCTTATGCACATGGGGCGGGCACATGTCGCTGGTATTTCCCCCCAGCAAAGCCACCTCCTTGAGGATGCTGGCCGAGAGGAAGGTGTGCCGCTGACTGGTCATCAGTGCTGCGAATTCAACATCGGGCGCCAATTGCTTGTTGGTGAGCGCAATCTGAAATTCATATTCAAAATCGGTAATCGCCCGCAGACCGCGCACCATCACCTTGGCGCCAATCTCTCTGGCAAAATCGACAGTCAGGCCGTAATACGAAACCACCTCGACATTGGGAATATCTTTGACTGCCTCGGCAAACAATGCAACGCGTTCCCGGGTGTTGAACAGCAATTTTTTGCTGGGCTTATCATAAACGGCCACAATCACAGTGTCCCACAGGGCCGCAGCGCGACGGGTGATATCGATGTGGCCATAGTGAACAGGGTCAAAGGTGCCGGGATAAATGGCTTTAATGGGCATGGGAGCTCCTGTGTACTTTCTGAAAGGTAACAACTAACGTACCCGACTTCAATCACCACAAAGACACAAAGAGGCTAAGAACACCAGGCATTTCAAAACTTTTTCTTTCTTTGTGCCTTTGTGGCTGTGTGTTTTAGTGGTTTCTAGCCGGGCTATCTTAGTCGTAACTCTGAAGGTATCGATACAGGTCGTGTTCTTCAATCCTTTGCCACGAAGACTTGAAGGTTGTCGTTGGTCTTCGTGGTCTTTCGAAGAACGTGAATCGTTACTTCTGCAAAAATGAGGGTGTGTGGCTTTGTGCCGGACAAAAAGAAGCGTACGACGCTATTTTACTACAAGTTGCCCTGAAAACCGCTTTTCGAGCGGCA
>CAZMDD010000055.1:0-8209 GCA_964565065.1 uncultured Caldilineales bacterium
GACCTGGACATCGCCATTCAATCCATTCACCGTTCGCCCAAAGGCTTCACCGATGAGACCTGGCGTCGCTTTCTGGCCTCACTGCCGGTGGCGCGGGCCATCGCCAAGCTGGGATACAGCTTCGACCGCGACAAGGTGGAGCCGGTTTACATCCAGCCCAAACTCCTGAACATCAAAGAGCCCACCGATCCCGAAATCGAGGCCCAACTGGGAGCGATTACTTTTTGATGCGTGAATGACCATGAATATCAAAATCACCCCTGTCATCTCCTTGATTCTGTTGCTTTTTCTTCTGATTCTGATTGCGGCCATCGGCATGGCCGTGGCCACCGCCTCACCCGCGCCGCCGGTGACGGCCAATCTGGAAGCGCTGGCGACGCCTACGGCCACGGTGACGCCCACGCCCGGCTGGTGGGAAGGCCATGACCTGAAGGCCACGCCCGCCCTGCCCGAACTTCCCGGAATTTCCAAACCCAAATTCCGGGGCGTGGCCGGGAGAGGCGGCGTAGCGCCGGGCAAGCCGCTCAAGTTCAAGACCATTTCCTGCCCCACCGCGGGCGTCAAAATCACTCGCGTGGAGACGGGCGGCAGTGGGACCTGGAACGTGATGGGCGCGGCCAACATCCCCGATCTCTGGTACTGGAAGGTGGAAGCCAGTATGGACGGCGCCAACTGGCTGCACCTGTATCGACAAGACGGCCCGGCCTCGGGCATTCTCTCCCGCGTGAATCTGTCCACCCTGCCGGGACAGCCTGCCTTCTTCCGCCTGACCGCGGTGGACCGTACCGGCAACTATCCCACACCCTGCACCATTCAGATGACTCCCTGACGCTCATGGACGCGCAACATCTGTTACAAACGCAAATCACGAATGCCATTGCTCCGCCCGCACCGCCGCCGATTTTCGCCGCAGAGGTGGAATATCCGCCCGAATGCTGGTACAGGCTGAAGGAAGAAGCGGAGCAAACGCCGGAAGACCTGGCCCGATTTATCGTGGAGAACCTGTCACCGGAAGAGGTGATCGCCACCATGACCAGATTGGACCAGGCCCGCCAGGAGATTTCTTCCACCTGCGGCCTGCGCCTGGTGGCGCTCTTCCGGCGGGACGAAGAAGGCGCCCTGCGCCTGGACGACATCCGTTTCATGGACGCCACCGAATTCTCGGCGTTTCTGATGAACAACGGCAAGAAGAAAAATATCTGATTCCAGGACGAAACGACCTGGATAGCGACAATCCCATCTCTTTTTCCACAGGAGGAATCTTACAGATGCGTAACAAATGGACGCTCCCGCTCATTCTCGGCATTCTCACCGCCGTTGTGCTGGCCATCATGCTCTGGCCCACGGAGGAACAGCCGGTGAACGTCATCGTGGCGGCCCGCGACCTGGGTGCGGGCGAAACCCTGACCGCGGCCGACCTGAACACCCAGGCCATGCCGCCCGACGCTGCGCCCGCGGACGCGGTGACCAATCCCGATGATCTCATCGGCCAGACCCTGGCCGTGGTGCGATTTGCGGGCGAACCCATCACGCAGCGGCACATCGGCCCCGCGGTCACCTTACAACCCGATGAACGGGGCGTGGCGGTGAAAGTGACCCAGGATCGGGGCCTGGCCGGACTGTTGCGCCCCGGCATGAAGGTGGGCGTGGTGGCCACGCTGCAAGACCCCGAGGGCAAGATGGGGCAAAACATCTTTGCCAAAGCCGCACTGGAAAACCTGCGGGTGCTGTATGTGCCCCCGGACTTTCAGGCGTCCGCCTACAAGCCGGTGGACAGGGCTGCTGCGGAAGTACAGGGCGGCAAGCTGACCACGACCAACACCAGTTCCTCTCCCCGCCTCGCCAATGAGAGCGTGATTGTATTGGCCGCCCCCATCGAGCCTCAGCCCATCATCTACACGCCCATTTCCACCACGGTTGAGATTTCCTACACCGTGGCCACGGACGGCACAGTCATGCGCTGGTCGCCGCCTGATGCTGCGCCCAACATCGCTGAAGCGACCACGGAATGGGTGAGCCCGGTGGAATTTCTGGCGGGCCTCAATGCCCAGGGGAAGGCGTTGACTCTGGTGCTGATGCCGCCGGAGGAATATCACCCCTGGCTGACCGAGGGGATTCTCGCCACGAGCATCGTCACCGGCACGGCTGCGCCCGCGCCCATGCCCGTGATGGAGGTCGAAACAGACCTGAGCGGAGGTGGACAATGAGCGGCGGCGGCTGGGGCGTGCAACACTCAAACGAAACGCCGGGCGATCCTGTGCAACTCATCGTGGGCGCGCCCCCTTCGGCCCTGGGCGCGCTGCATCAGGCGTTCGCAGGAGACGCCCGCTTTCAGATTCTGGCCACATCCACCGCAGAGGGAGACTTCGATGCAAAGCTGGGCCTGGAGCCGGAGGCCGCCGTGCTGGACGCCACTCTGTTCGAGAACCCCAACAGCATGGCGCAAATCCTGGCCTCTTTTCAGGGCGTGGTCTATGTGGTTGTTCCCGATGTCGTGCCCGCGGACGCGATGGAGGTGGTGCAGAGCATTCCTTGCGTGAAACAGGTCACCCCCTATTCCCAGGTCAATTTCCCCATCATGGCGGGGCAGCTCTATGACGCGGTGGTGGCCCTGCGCAAAGTGGCCATCTCGGCCCACGGAGGCAATCCCGCGTTCGCCATGTTCCAGCAGAGCGCGGTGCGCATGGCGGGCTTCCGCGCCATCTCCGTCTGGAACCCCAAAGGGGGCGTGGGCAAGAGCACCATTGCCACAGCCCTGGCCCTGGAGGCGGCCAACCGCAACCTGCCCACCCTGCTGGTGGGCCTGGGCGGGCCAGACCCGAACCCCCTGATCCTGGGCCTGAAAAGCGAGCCCAATTACAACAACTGGCGTATGAACCCCACGCCCGAGGGGCTGAAGGCGTCCATCCAGAAGCTGGACATCCTGGATGTGCTGGCAGGTTTTCCTGACCCCATCAGCCTGCAAAGTTATGCCGCCGAGACCAGCGTGGATGAGCCGCAAAGTCTGATGGGGCTGATGCACGCGGCCACCCTGGCGGGCTATGCCGTGGTGGTGCTGGACGTATCTGCGCAGGAGCTGGCGCCCATGGCCATCGCCGCCTCCAACACCCTGATTCTGGTCTCCTCGGCCAATATGGATGGGGTGTTGGGCACCATCGAAGGCGTGCGGGTGATCAACGATGTGTTGGCCGGTCAGCACAGCATCGGCCGCGGGGCCATTCATCTGGTGGTGAACCGCTACCGCAACGCCACCTACACGCCCAAAGATGTGCTGAAAATAGGGATGAACATGCGCCAGGACTTCCCGCCCCTGCTGGCCGCCATCCCCGACGATCCCGCCATCGAGGAGGCGGTCAACGCCCGGCGGCCCGCATACAATTACAGCGAGCCTCTGCGTCAGGCCTCCCGTCGCATGGGGGATGCGTTGTTTGCACCGTTGCCCACGTCCTCGAGCGAGCGCGATCGAGCCACCGGAAAGAAGCAGCGGGTGCTCAATCTCGGCATTTTCAAGATAAAAATTTAGGAGGCGCTATGAACTACAATGCAGGCTGGGGAGGTGTGAGCAAGCGTCTGACCCAGGAGCAAGTGGACGAAATCGTGCAGCAAGCGGCTGCGTCGCTGAGCAAGACCCTGCCCTTTGGCGCGTTACGGGACCGGCAGCGTCTGGCGGGGCTGGCCAACCAGGCCATTCGCGCCAGCGTGCGCGCGCTGAGCGCGCCCGAACCCAACCAGGCCCAACTCAACCAGATGGTGACGCAACTGGTCAGCAGGCTGGGGGGCATGGGCTTTCTGGACGCGCTGATGCCGCCAGTGAGCCATGAATTCACCGATATTCAACTCAACGGCGACGGCGCTGTGTGGGTGCGGCGCAAGGGCGAGCTGTATTTCGATCGGCTGGAAGGCGTGCATCCCACCCAGGAGGAAGCCTGGCGCGCGGTGGAGGCCATCCTCGCGCCCGCGGGCCGGGCGTTGACCGAAGCCACCCCATCGGTGGATGTGAAGATTCCCCGCGACCCGAGTATCGAGTTCGGTGGCGCCCGGGTCAAAGCCCTTCATCCCATCGTGGCCGTAGGCGAGTGGCCCACCCTGTCCATTCGCATGTATGAGGGCAGACCTGTGCCGCCGCAGAAGATCGTCGACTGGAACGTGATGCCCCCGCACGTCATGGAGTCTCTGCTGGCCGCGGTGCGCAACCGGCTGCGGGTCATGGTCATCGGCGGCACGGCCACGGGCAAGACGACGTTGTTGTCGGCCTTGTGTCACGGCATCGAGCCTCAGGCCCGCATCGTCACCATCGAGGACCCGCAGGAATTGTGGCTGCCCCATCCCAACATCACCACCCTGGAAGCGCGGCCCGCGCCGCCCGGCTCCACCGTGCCCCCGTACACCATCGAGGATGGCGTGGCCGACGCCATGCGTCTCAGCCCCACTCATCTCATCGTGGGCGAGGTGCGCAAGGGGGAGGCAGCCCTGTCCCTGTTCAACGCCATGATGTCGGATCACGCGGGGTTGACCACTTTCCACGCAGAGAGCCCCGAGAACGCGGCCTTTCGTCTGGCCGTGCTCATGGCCGCCACCGAGAAACGGGTGCAATACACCGCGGGCAAGGGGCTTTTCTCCCTGGCCATCGATCTGGTGGTGCAGGTGGGGTTTCACCCGCAGACCGAGAAGCGGGCCTGCATGGGTGTGTGGGAGGTGGAGCCCGAACTGAAGCACGGCGAGGTGCGGTTCCGGGAGTTGTGGACGCCCGGCAAGGAAGAAATGTCGCCACCCCAACGCAAGCGAGGTGCAGGATGAGTGAGAAAGACTACTGGACCTGTTCCCGTTGCGGGAAGCAGATTCCCAAGGGGCAGCTTCATCGCTGCACCCGTACCACCAAGGAGACCCAAGATGGCCCGGGCAACCCACGACAGAAATGACGATGTTGCCGGCGCAACGCCGGTGGCCATCATCGTCACCTTTGACGATGCCAGCTGCACGAATCCGGTGCAGTGGGCTTCTACAACTATGGAAATCTGGCGTTGTTCTTGCTGCAATCGAATGATAGCGCCGGGACAGACGCATCGTTGTTTTGGACGTGCATAATTACGGAGAAAAAAGTCTTATGCCCAACATACCCATTCCCGATTTACCCATTCCCACCACCACCATCCCCGTCGATGTGGTTCTGGTCGTCCTTTTCGCCATCCTGGCGGGGCTGTTCGTGGCCACCCTGGTCAAATGGTTGCTGGGTGCAGCCCGCACCGCGCCAGAGCGGGGATTGGCCTCTTTTTTCAACACATCCACTGAAAGCGGTGACGCCGATGATGAACTGGTGGCCATCAGCAAGGAGGGCGTCATTCTGGCCTCTTTGGGCCTGCCTCCCGATCCTCGCTGGCTCACCGGCGTCAAGACGGCTGCCGCCCTCATCCCGGCGCTGGTGGTGCTGCTGGCCGGTTGGCCGCTGATCATCGCCCTGGGCGCAGGCGGCCTGGGCTATATGCTGATGGCGGCCTGGTTGGAAGGTCGCTGGCGCAACTTCCAGGTGAAAATCGAGGAAGACCTGCCCACCTTCGTGGCCCAGCTTGCAGGCGTGCTGCAAATTACCGACAGCGCGTCCGTGGCCCTGACCGAGGTGGTGAAGTCCATGCCTCAGAAAACGCCCCTGCGTATGTGGATGGAACGCTTCACCACCGGCGTGCAGCTTCACGGCCCGGTCTATGCGGATCGGGTGCGGGAGAAAGCTGCGGCCATCTCCCCATCGCTGGGCCTGACCGTATTTTTCATCGGACGGCTCTCCGAAACCGGCGGCGGCCAGTTTGCCGACGCGTTCACCACCGTGGCCGATGAACTGGGCGCCATCCTGGAAGCGCGGGCCGTGGCCTCATCGAAGGCGGCTGCGGCCAAGCAGAACGTGCACATGATGATCGGCATCCTGGCCTTGATTGCGGTGATGCTCTTCAAAAGCCCGGAAATCCGGCAGGGATTCTCCATTCCCCAGGTGCAGTTGACCGCGGCCGGCGCGCTGCTGGCGATGGTTTTCGGCTATTCCTATATGAGCAGCATGATCGACGAAGCTCTGGAAGGATAGCTTCGAGAAAGCTCTTCACCTTTCATTTACTTCTTATCCGGTGTCTTATGAATGACTTGATGATTCAACTCCACGCCATCCCCTATCTTCCCCAACTCCTGGCCATTCTGGCCGCCATCCTGGGAGCCCTTTTTGTGATGACCGTGGCCGGGCGCATGATGACCCTGACCCAGGGCTCCACCGCCCGCGCTCTGGCCGACTACACGGGGCAGGCGCGCCCCGCCTCTCCGGTGGAGCAATTCGGCCTGTGGCTGGAAAAACGTTTTCCGGCCATTGCCGACCGGCTCAGTATGAAGCAATATCTGCGCTGGCTGGAACTCACCGACAGCGCCCCCACCCAGGCGGCGCTGCTCGGGCAAAGCGTCCTGTTTTTCATGCTCCTCTTCGGCCTGGGCCTGATGCTGCGCAATAGCATGTTCATGTTGCTGGCCCTGCTGGCCGCAGTCATCCCCTATGTGCGGGTGCGCTCCAAAGCCAATGACGTGAAGAAGCGGGTGGAGCGGGCCTTGCCAGACCTGGCTGCGCTCATCTCCGCGGAGATGGCTGCGGGCAATCCCCCGGACAAAGCCTTGCGCCGGGCCTCGGAATGGGGCGGGCCTTTGGCCGCCATCATTCACGGGGCCGTGCAGCACGCGGCCACCTCGGGCCTGCCTCTTTTCAGCCGGGAACGGATGGAAGGCGCACTGGTGCGCACCGTGAGCCGGTATGATCTGCCATCGTTACAATCCTTCGTGCGCCAGCTCGACCTGGCCGCGCGCAAGGGGAGCGCGGGCCCGGAGCAAATGCAACGCCTGGCCCACACCCTGATCCTCACGCACAAGGAACGGGCTTTGCGAGAGGCGGAGAAGTTGGACGGCAAGCTGGCCGTGCCCGCAGTGTTGTTTTTCTTCCTGCCCTTCATGATGTTCATCCTGGCTCCCATGATTTATCCTTTGCTGGCGGTCCTGGGAGGCGATTGATGGCGGTGGTCATTACTGATGACCAAAAGCGCATTGAGTTGCGCAAGCTCACGCCGCGCCAGCTGAAGCGTCTGGACCTGCTTTTGGAGCAGGTGGGCGAGTTCGGCGCGGTGAAGCTGGTGGTGGAGAAGGGCGTGGTGAAATTTGTCGAAATTACGGTGAGCAAGAGGCTATGACTACTCAACAAATTATTTTTCTCGTCAGCCTGGCCCCCCTGGGGCTGGCCGCATGGCAGGACATGCGCACCCGTCACGTCTCCAACTGGATCACCATTCCCCTGTTTTTCCTGGCCTGGCCGCTGGCCTGGTGGCTGCACGGCTGGGAGGGCGTGGCCGTGGTGGCGGTGACTTTTTTCGCCACCTATGCGGCCATGCCCCTGGGTTTTGGCGCGGCGGACGGCAAGCTGGCCGTGTTCCTGGCTGCTGTGGGCGGCCTGCCTGCGGTGCTGCTGGCCCTGGGCCTGGTGCTCGTTCTGTTCCTGCTGGTGCGCCTGTTTCCCAATCTGGCCCAACGTCTGGCCATTGTACACGTAGAGGAGGATGGGAATCATATCGCGGGCGTGGTGGGCTTCTTTCTGGCCGGTCTGGTGTTGTTACTGGTAGAGATGATGATATAACGTCATTGGGAGATCAGCATGCACCATTCTCATCATCCGTTTCGATACGTATGGCTACTCGGCCTTTTGATCATGCTGCTTTTTAGCGGTTGCGCATCAAGGAACGCGCCCCGGTTTCCTGTAACCATTGAGAATCAGAGCAGTCATGCAATTTGCAAAGTTCGGTTCTATATTTCCGGCTCCTACCACACACCGGCCAGAAATCTGCTGGGAAGAAAAGAGCGTATTCCGCCTGCGGGGAGGGGAGATGTGCTTGTGAAGGAGGGGTCGTATGATATCCGCATTGAGACCTGCGACGGTCTTGTGACCGGAACGGATTATTTTTTAGTTCCTCGTGACGCGTCCTGGACGGTTAGAGAGGAGATGCTTTTCGCGCCGGTGCGATGAGGTGATCTGGGCACTTCGCCATGTGGAGCGAAAATGAATACATGGGCGTCGTCATGTTAAACACGCGTTATAATGTCGATAGATAACATACATTATCTTGACAAATTGGGCGTAATCTGGTAAGATAACACCTGAAAATCAGGGGGCTAAGCCCCGAAAAACTCGCAAGATAACTTT
>CAZMDD010000056.1:0-5888 GCA_964565065.1 uncultured Caldilineales bacterium
GTAACGACTAACGTACCCGACTTCAATCACCACAAAGGCGCAAAGACACTAAGAACACCAAGCATTTCAAAGCTTTTTCTTTTCTTCGTGCCTTTGTGGCTTCGTGTCTTCGTGGTTTCTAGCCGGGCTACCTTAGTAGTAATGCCTCATCTCATAAACCCCCGGTAGTTTGCAAAACCGCCGGGGGTTTGTCGCGCGGGCGCATCATGCGCGAACAACACTCTCCGCTTCATACATTCCGCTAATCTTTTTCTAACCGGGCGCTAATGCAAGGGGCGTATACTGAAGATGACTTGAAAAATAGCTGGTGGGCGCGCGAGTGATGCGCGTTTTGAGATTTAAGCATAAAATGCAGCCGTTATACGTCATGGAACATGCTTTATCTGTCATCTACGACTAAATCTCTTCCGCCAACTGGCAAATTTATACGACTAAACAAATACCAAGCAGGAGGAAACGCACTTATGCGCTTTGATAAATTTACCCAAAAAGCCCAGGAAGCAGTGGCAGAATCGCAAAGCCTGGCGCAATCATACAATCATCCCACCATCGACCCTGAGCATCTGTTAAAAACATTGCTGATGCAGGAACAGGGCGTGGCGCCATCGGTGCTGAACAAGATGGGCGTCGATGTCGACAGGGTGCTGCAAAGTCTGGAGGCAGCACTGGGCCGTAAGCCACGGGCCACAGGGGCCACTGCCGGTCAGGTGGGCATGAACCGCACCACGGCCAACATTCTGGAGGAGGCCCAGAACATCGCACAGGCCATGCACGATGATTACACCTCCACCGAGCACATTCTCATGGCCGCGACCGCCCCCAAAGCCCCGCAAGGCATCCGCGAACTTCTGGCCCGCCACGGTGTCGAATACAACGGCATCATGCAGGCGCTGGCCAGCATTCGCGGCAGCCAGCGGGTAACCAGCCCCACGCCCGAAGCCCAATACGAAGCCCTGACCAAATATGGCCGCGATCTCACAACAGAGGCCCGCAAAGGCAAGCTGGACCCGGTCATTGGCCGCGATGAGGAAATCCGACGCGTGATGCAAATCCTTAGTCGCCGCACCAAAAACAACCCGGTACTCATTGGCGAGCCGGGCGTTGGCAAAACCGCCATCGTCGAGGGCCTGGCCCAGCGCATTGCCAAAGGGGATGTGCCAGGCATCCTCAAAGAAAAACGCATCGTCAGCCTCGATTTGGGCGCGCTGGTCGCGGGCGCTAAATATCGTGGTGAATTCGAGGAACGGCTGAAAGCGGTACTCAAGGAAGTCGAGGCCGCGGAGGGTGAAATCATCCTCTTCATCGACGAAATGCACACCCTGGTGGGCGCAGGCGCATCGCAGGGCTCGATGGATGCCAGCAACATGCTCAAGCCGATGCTGGCCCGGGGCGAACTGCACGCCATCGGCGCCACCACGCTGGATGAATACCGCAAGTACATCGAAAAAGATGCTGCGCTGGAGCGTCGTTTTCAGCCCGTTTATGTCGATGAACCTACTGTAGAAGATACCGTGAGCATCCTGCGCGGGCTCAAAGAGCGCTACGAGGTGCATCATGGCGTGCGCATCACCGATGCTGCGGTCATCGCTGCAGCCACCCTTAGCCATCGTTACATCACCGATCGCCACCTGCCCGATAAAGCTATCGACCTCATCGATGAAGCTGCCAGCCGTTTGCGCATCCAAATCGACTCTAAACCCAAAGAGCTGGATGAACTCGACCGGCAAATCATGCAGCTTGAAATCGAGCGGGAGGCACTGAAAAAAGAGAAGGACAAAGCCAGCAAGGCCCGTCTGAAAGCGCTGGAAAAAGAACTGGCAGAACTCAAATCCCGCAGTGCCGAACTCACAGCACGCTGGCAATCGGAACAAGAAGCGATCAAAAGGGTTCACCAAATCAAAGAGGAAATCGAACAACTTCAGGTTCACATTCAGCAGGCTGAACGCCAATACGATCTGCAAAAAGCAGCCGAATTGCGCTATGGCAAGCTGGTGCAGCTCGAAGCGCAATTGCAAGAGGCCCAAGCCCGCCTGAAGCAGTTGCAAGAGCAAGGTATGCTGCTCAAAGAGGAGGTGGATGCCGAAGAAATTGCCACCATCGTCAGCGAGTGGACCGGCGTGCCCGTGAGCAAACTCATGGAGGGCGAACGGGAGAAATTGCTACACATGGAGGAGCGGTTGCATCGACGAGTGGTGGGTCAGGATACCGCCATCAAAGCGGTGGCCGCGGCCATTCGACGCTCACGCGCGGGCCTGCAAGACCCCAATCGCCCCATCGGTTCCTTCATCTTCCTGGGCCCCACTGGTGTGGGCAAAACCGAGCTGGCCCGGGCCCTGGCCGAATTCCTCTTCGATGATGAACACAACATGGTGCGCATCGACATGAGCGAATATCAAGAGCGCCACACCGTCTCACGCCTGGTGGGTGCGCCTCCCGGCTATGTGGGCTACGAAGAGGGCGGGCAACTCACCGAATCGGTACGCCGCCGCCCTTACAGCGTGGTGCTTTTTGATGAAATCGAAAAGGCCCATCCCGAAGTCTTCAATGTGCTGTTGCAAGTGCTGGATGATGGCCGTCTGACTGATGGTCAGGGCCGCACAGTAGACTTCCGCAACACAGTCATCATTATGACCAGCAACATCGGCAGCCAGTACATTTTAGAGGTGGCTGGCCATGCTCAAGAGATGGAACGTCGTGTGCTGGAAGCGCTGCGGGCCCATTTTCGCCCCGAATTTCTGAACCGCGTCGATGACACTGTCATCTTCCAGGCGCTGAGCCGTGAAGATTTGCGCCAAATCATCGAAATTCAGCTTGGACACCTCCGCAAGCTGCTAGCTGACCGCAACATCAGCATCGAACTCACTGCTGCGGCCAAAGATCTGCTCATCGAACGGGGCTACGATCCAGCCTTTGGCGCTCGTCCCCTCAAACGGACATTGCAACGCCAGGTGCAAGATGAGCTGGCTCTGCTCATCCTGCGGGGCGATGTGCAAGATGGCGATCATGTCGTGGTTGACCGCCATGGCGACACACTGCGCTTTGATGTCTTGCCGCACAGCACCGAGCCAGATGACCCCATGGCCGTTTAATGCCCGCCGCCGAGATGCGTTACGCCGCCGCCGTGCCATCTGTGGTTGCTATAACCTATTTTAGCGACGACACCATTTTCCCCGTTCGTCAAAATGCGCAGCTATTTAACAACCAGTTCATCATGTTACTGGCACATCTCAATCTGATGGAGTAAGAACTATGAATAAAAAAATAACCACTCTTTTCCTCATCCTGGCTCTGCTGGCAGTGCTGGTGCTGGCCGGGTGCAGCGATGCGGCCCGTGCGGGCCAGGAAATCATTGACAAAGTTGAACAGGAAACTCAGGGGGTTGTGGCGGCCCAAGGCGCGCTCACACCCACGCCCGCGCCCATGCGCCTGCCCGCGCCAAGCCAAAACGCCCTGGCCGCGGCCCAGGCCCAGCAAGAGGCGCTGGCCGATCTTTACGCTCAAATCAGTCCTTCGGTCGTCAACATCAAGGTCACGGTGGCACATCCCGATGTGGCCCCGAGAGAGCAATTCCCATTTAGTCTGCCAGGCATGCCCGGAGAGCTACCCCCTGCCCGCGGCGAAGGTTCCGGCTGGATTTATGATGCCCAGGGTCACATTGTGACCAACAATCACGTGGTCGCTGATGCCGATGATATTCTGGTCACATTCCATGATGGCCGTTGGGCCCAGGCGGAGCTGGTGGCTGCCGACCCGCAGGCCGATTTGGCGGTCATCAAGGTCGAGCCACCCAAGGGGATGACCTTGCAGCCGCTGCCGTTGGCCCAACCCGATAGCTTGCGCGTGGGATACAGCGTGTTGGCCATTGGCGCCCCCTTTGGCCTGGAAGAAACGCTTACCACAGGTATTGTCAGTGCGATTGGCCGCAGTTTGCCGGTGGGCAGCGAGATGGCGGGCCCGCACTACTCCCTGCCCGATGTCATCCAGACCGACGCGGCTATCAATCCTGGCAATTCGGGCGGGCCGCTGCTGGATTTGTCGGGGCATGTGGTAGGCGTTAATTTCGCCATCGAATCCCCCGTGCGCGGCAGCTCTGGCATTGGTTTTGCTATTCCGGTGAGCATCGTGCAGCGAGTTGTGCCCGCGCTCATCGAGGATGGCAAGTATCACTACGCCTATCTGGGCATCAGTGGACAGAGCATCACCCCCGAACTGGCCCAGGCCCTGAATTTGCCCGACAATGTGCTGGGAGCTTATGTCGACCAGGTGTCGCCCGGCGGGCCGGCGGCCAAGGGGGGCGTCAAGGGTGGCAGCGCCATCGTCGATGAAAATGGCATCAAGTTGCACAAAGGTGGCGACATCATCACAGCTATCGATGATGAGCCGGTGCGCCAGTTCAACGACTTGGTCGCCTATTTGGTGACCCAGGCAGCCCCGGGCCAAAAGGTTGATCTGACCGTGCTACGAAATGGCAAAGAGAAGCATCTAACGGTCACGCTGGCAGAGCGTCCACAAGCATCGCCAGCTCTCACGCAAACAGCCACAGGCAAGATTACGCCCAAGGCAGCGCTGGCCATTGCCCGCGATGCTGTACAGGAACAAAATCTGGTCAAAGGCAAAATCAAAGAGACCACGGTCATGCCCGATACCTATCATGGCCAGGATGTGTGGGTGGTGACACTTGGCGACGGCAAACAAAGTGCCAAAGTCGTGGTGGATGCGGTCTCGGGCGAGGTGCTTTTGGCTGAACAAGAGTAGGCCGGATCTGCTGTTGTTCACGCAGGAGCTTGAAGCAGGGTGAAGGTGGTTTATGACCACTTTTGCCCTGTTTTGTTTGTAGACCGCCGCCTGCGTATGCCCACGTGCCTCCGTCCGAGGCTAATTCGGGTTCGAGGTTGGGGCATGATGCGGGCGGGCGTTCAACCCGCCGAGTCGCAGACTCGCCGGGACACGTTTTTTTGACGGAGGATCTGGCGGTTTGCCTCTGACCCTCTGCCCGCTGACCTCTGACCCTCTGACCTCTGGCCCTCTGGCCTCTGACCTCTGGCCCTCTGGCCTCTGACCTCTGGCCCTCTGACCTCTGACCCTCTGGCCCTCTGGCCTCTGGCCCGCTGACCGGCTGCGCAGCGGGCGCCTTTGCCCCCCTCCCGGCCTCCCCCCGTTTCGGCTGGGCCTCACGGTGGGAGGAGCTGGCGGTTGACTGCGAAGCGCTGCCCGCGGATGGCTCCCCAGCCCCGGCGGGGCTTTGCAACGGTAGCCCGTGGCTTCAGCCGCGGGCGGTGGGCGTGCGGGCGGGCGCAGGCAGGCACAACCTTCAACCAGCAAACCTTGAACCTGAAATCCTAGGTTCGGGCGGTCAACCCGCCGAGTCGCAGACTCACCGGGACACAATTTTTCGGCGGAGGAGCTGGCGATTGACTGCGAAGCGCTGTCCGCGGATGGCTCCCTCCCCTGCGAGCGAAGGGAAATGAGCGGGCGGGTGCGTGAGGCCCGGGCGCCCGAGGTGCGCGCAAGCTGGCACAACCTTCAACCAGCAAACTTTGAACCTGAAATCCTAAGTTCGCGGTCAACCCGCCGAGTCGCAGACTCGCCTGGACACAATTTTTCGGCGGAGGAGCTTGCGGTTTGCCACTGACCTCTGACCTCTGACCTCTGACCTCTGACCTCTGGCCAATGACCTCTGGCCCTCTGGCCTCTGACCTCTGGCCCTCTGGCCCTCTGACCGGCTGCGCAGCAGCCACCTGAGGGGGCAGCCCCAGCGGGGCTTTGCAATGGTAGCCCGTGGCTTCAGCCGCGGGCGGAGGCGGTTGGGCGCGGGCGGGCGCATGATGCGCGGGCGGGCGCATGATGCGCGGGCGGGGCGGTCAACCCGCCGAGTCGCAGACTCGCCT
>CAZMDD010000057.1:0-10177 GCA_964565065.1 uncultured Caldilineales bacterium
CCCGCCGCCTGAACAGCTTCTTCGCGCAAATCCTCCCGCCGGGCGCGGGCGCTTTGCGCCCAGGCCTCTGCCAAAACCCCGGCATCGGGCTGGCCCTGTCGGGTCAGCAGTTGGGCCAGCTCCCGGGCCGCGGCCTCCTGGCCGAGCAACTGTTCATCGAACAAGGAGCGCGACCAGCCGCCGGGCAGCTCCTGGTCGAGCCGGTTCAACGCCCGCTCCAGGGCCAGGCGAAAAGCCAGTTGCTCCGGGCTTTGCTTCCCCAGGCGGGTTCGTATCTCCTGGCGCACGCGCTCATCGAACCCACTCTCCTCGATGAGCGTGGAAAACAGATAACCAAAGACTTCATCCACAATTTTGGCGGCTATGGCGGCGGTGGTGAGCATCCTGTCCCCTCCGAGTTTGACAGGTGAACAAGGCAGTGCGATGTTCCAATTATAACACGTAACTATGCAGGTAGTGACATCCAACCCTTTGCCACGAGGGCTCGAAGAGGAGGAAAAAACGTAACGACTAACGTACCCGACTTCAATCACCACAAAGGCACAAAGGCACTAAGAACACCACGCATTTCAAAACTTTTTCTTTCTTTGTGCCTTTGTGGCTTCGTGTCTTAGTGGTTTCTAGCCGGGCTACCTTAGTAGTAACAGAAAACATAAAAAAAGAGCGTGGGCTTGTGGCTCCACGCTCAAGGGAATCAGGGGTGATGTGCGGTTACACGGCATCCTGCCCGGCGCGGAGTATCTGGCTAAAATAAAAGTAATAGCCAAAAAATCCCTCGCCAAAAGCAAATCCATCACGCGCGTTCACACCGGCCAGGTTGGGGCGGGCCAAGTGTGCGGGCAGTGTTGCAAAGCGTGTGGGTTTCATGGGATGTGTCTTCCAAAAAGGATGGTGCGGAGCATAGCACAGCGCCGGGGATGTGTCAAATTTCGTCGGGAGGAGCAGATTCATCGACCAGAAAACCGCGGTAGAAGTAGCTGATGACCAGGAAGAGGATGCCGATACCTGCAAAGAGCAGGACTCGCCAAATGGCCCGAACTTCGGCTAAATCTATCAGGAAGAGTTTGGCTGCGAGCAGAAAAAGGGTGGCGAGTCCGGCCCAGCGCAGGTAGCGGGCATGACGGGTCAGGGCGATGCCCAGCAAAATCAGGGCGTAAAGACCCCAGGCTGCGCTGACCAGGGCTTGGCCATTGTGTATCGCTCCCAGTTCCCGGCTCAGCCACATCAGGAAGAGGATGTGTGCCGCAATCCAGAAGATTGGGCGCTCGGTGCTTTTGCGCATGAAGAGTATCGCCACCAGCACGATGACTGCCAAATCGACGAGGGCATCTATGTTGAAGATGGGGATGCCTTGCTGGCCATCGGAGAGGCGAAAGAGTGCGCCCATGGCGGGAATGAGCCAGAAGGTGTAGTGTCCGATTTTTTCGGGCAGGGCAAAGTGCCAGCGCCACGAAAGCAGTTGCAGTGCCGCCGCCTCCAGGGTGATGGCCAAGAGTACGTAGGGGTTGTGTACCAGGGTGAAGATGGCAATCATCAGCAGGATGGCGCTTATCCAGCCGTGCATGATGACCAGACGGGCGCGGGCCTGGCTGCGGTGGAGTGCATAGGCCATAAGTATCGTGAGCCCCAAGCCAATCAGGGCCACCCAGCCCGCGGATTCTTTTGATAAATTCCAGGTGGCGATGGTGAGGATGAAGGCGATGAGGGGGGAGAACAGGGTGCTAAAGTAAACATCGCTGTTGAGTAGTGCTTGCAAGCTGTCGGGGATGAAGGAATCGGCGAAGCCAAAACGGGGTGCGGGCCAGCGTTGAGGCCGGGCCCGCTGTATGACTTCTCGATAAATGGGGAGCAGCCAGGCCACCGCCAGGGTGATGAGGATGCTGGCCTGCATGTTCCAGCGTTGGCTGCGGCGAATATCCAGGCCCACAGCAAAGAGAATGCTCCAACTTCCCAGCAGGGCTGTCCACAAGAGCAGTTGCCAGCCTCGTCGCCAGTAAATCAGGCCTGCCAGCAGCAGGATGAGAAGGGTGTAGGCCAGCACCGCGGTTTCGGCGAGATGGGAAGCATCCAGCAGGAAGGGGGTGAGCAGGCCACCGGTAACACCGATGACTGAGTAGATGGCCTCATCTTGTTGCAAGGCCAGGGCAAAGGCCAGCAGTGTGACCAGGGTCATAAAGAGCATGGCCAGCCAAAAGGGCACAAGTTGATAGAGTTGTAGTGCCGCAAAGCCGGTGAGATATTCGATGGCGATGCCACCGCCAGCCAGAACCTGACTGAAATGATGGTGGTTTTTACGCAATCGCCAATTGAGCCCCAGCAGCCCTGCTCCTACACCCAGACCGATGATGATGCGAATCCATGGGGTGAGCCAGCCCTGCTCCACTGCGTAACGAAAGAGGAAGACCATGGCCAAAAAGAGCAATCCGATGCCAATTTTGTTTAGCCAGAAGTCGCTTTGCAGCAGGGGGTTGGGCCCGGCGGGCGCTTTGGGTTTGATGAGTGCTGGTTTGGGGGATTTTCGGGGGGAGCGGGGGCTGGATTTTGCTGTTTTGACAGGTGCAGGTTTTGCCAGTTGTTGCTCTAATCGGGCCAGGCGGGTTTCCAGATTGAGGATATGGCGGGCCAAAAGGATGTTGGTATGGCAGTGCGGGCAGGCTATGGCATCATCGGGGAGGGGGGTGCCGCACAGGGGACATTGTTGTGCAGTCATGGTGATGCCTCCTTGGTGCGTGTGAACAGGGCCGGGATGAGGTAGAGCAGGGTGAGGATGAGCAGGGTGAATTTTAGCAGGGCCGCTGCTCGGGCTGTGCTGGCCGCGGTGTTGTTGGCTCCGTGGATGAGCATTTGCCACAGGAAGTAGTTTTCGGTGGCGTCAGCCAGTGCGGCGAGGCCCATGCTCCAGGCCAGGGCCTCGCCCGCGCGGCGCATGATGCCCGATGCCCGCGCGCGGGCCCAGAGCGCGGCCAGGGCTAGTGTGACTGCGTAGGCCAGCATGTAAAGATAATCGAAACCCAGGCCAAAGGCGGCGTGCAGCCGGGCGTCGGCATCCCAATGGGTCAGAATATCGTCGGCGGTCTGGGCATTGCCTGCCAGTTCAAATGAAACAATGCCCCCGGGCGAGGCAGGCGTTTTAAGTGCGCCATCCAGCCGCTGCATGACCAGGGTCAATGCCAGGGTGAGTGCCAGAAAGGACCAGAAGTATTTTTTGCGCTGTGCTGCGGTAAGATGTGCCAGGGGGTGTTTCATGTGGGCCTCGGGGGTGGATTAGTCGGTGTCATCCAGCCCAAGCATGCCCTGCAAGGCTGAAAGATCGGGGGATTGCATGTCGGTGATGTTGCCTTGGGCATCGATGATGATTTTGAAGCCCAGGGTGCGCAAGATGCCGCGGGCCTGGGGAGGTAACGCTTTTTCGATGTCTTCATCCATATGTTCAACCTGGTATTCCAGAGTGGTCTTGGTGAAGATGTCATCCTTGCCCATCATTTCCAACATGCCGCGAATGGCCATCTCTTTGTTTTCCAGCACCTGCTCCTTGAAAAAGCGCATGATGGTGTGGTCGATTTCTGCGGCGTCCAGGTGACGCAAAAAGCCATCGTCATCGTAGAGGTAGCAGGCATCGATGCCTACCCGCCCGATGTCCAGCGGGCGTTTTTTTTCATCAAAAACTAATCCTTCAAACAAGGCTGTTCGGGCCATGGTAGCCTCCGAATAAAATGGCGTTGGTGTCGGCGGGATGAACCGGGGCTCGCTCCTGCCGATTTGTGTAAAGCTGCGTAAAGAAACCGGGAGCTTTAATGTTTTGTGGTTACTACTAAGGTAGCCCGGCTAGAAACCACGAAGATACGAAGCCACAAAGGCACGAAGAAAAGAAAAAGCTTTGAAATTCTTGGTGTTCTTAGTGTCTTTGCGCCTTTGTGGTGATTGAAGTCGGGTACGTTAGTCGTTACGTTTTGTGTGGGGTTATTGTTACGAAAATATAGCGATTTGTCAATCTTGGCATTATTTTCCATAAATTTCGCCAAGAATCGAGGTGCGAAATGGCAAGATTGCGTTTCGGCTTACAATTTGTTACAATTAGAATGTTCGTTATAGCATCAGATTGTTTGTTTGGTGCTGATGGGGCGATTTATGATAAAGCCCCCAGCATTGTACTTTTTCCCAGGGAGTTGTTCGCAATGATGTCTTCAATCGCTGCACCTGAAACAGCAGGTACAATTTCAGACGCCGAACTTGCCAGGAAGCTTTTTCAATTGATGCGGCAGGAGGAAATGTTGGCAGCGGTGACGACGACCCGCCAATTTTTGCCGTGGGATTGTATTGCTTCGGCTGAGGAAGTGACTGAGAATCTTTATATTGTAGCCCATGGTCTGGTGCAAATTCTTATCACCAGCAAAGAGGGGCGACGATTGGTGACATCGGTGTTGCGCCCCGGCATGATTTTTGGCGAGGATGTGATTTTTCAGGCGCAGGCGACAAGCCCGACTTATTGCGCTCAGGCTATCAAGCCGAGTATTGTGTGGCAGATTCCGGGCGAGCGAGCGGATGAGATTTTGAATACTTATCCGGTGATGCGCCTGGCTGCGTTGCGTTCCATGGGGCAGCGGGTGGCCCAGGTCGAGAACCGTCTGGAAGAGGTGGCGTATCGATTGTTGCCTGAACGGTTGGCTGCTGAGCTCATTCGCCAATCTCGCTATTTTGAAAGTTATGAAATTCGTTTGAGCCACCAAGCTTTGGCCGATATGTTGGGAACCTACCGTGAAACCATTAGTGCGATTCTGCGTGATTTCCGGGAGGCGGATTGGGTGAAGCTGGGGTATCGGCGCATTACCATCCTGCGGCCCAATGCGTTGGAGAGCATGGCGGGCCCTGTGCGCAGCTAGAGATTGTAACGCTCTGATTATGATTTTGTGCCCGGCTCGGTGAGTTCGCCCCGCAAATTGGAGGTGAGCTGTTGTTGTAGGGTGTTCAGGGGCATGTTTTTTTGGCCTAAGAGAAACATAAGTTTAACCAAAGCTGTGTAGGGGGTCATGTCGTGGCCCGACACCACGCCCGCTTCCAGCAACTGCTGTCCTGCCGCGTAGGCGTTCAGTTGCACGCTGCCCCGTTGCTGCTGTGTAATGGCCACAGCCAGCAAGTTGCGCTGCGTTACCGCCTGCTTGATGACATCCATCAAGCCTGGCGTGGCGGGAACGTTGCCGCTGCCAAAGGTTTCCAGCACCAATCCCTTGATGGGCGCATCCAGCAACGCGGCCAGCAAATGCGGTGTGATGCCGGGGAAGAGTTTAATCAGCGCCACATCGGTCGCTAATTGCTGGTACACATGCAGGTGTTCGGGCGCAGGAGGGCGCGGGGGCAGCGTTGGAAATTGAGTCGAGACACCAACCCGGGCCAGCGGCGGGAAATTGGGCGATGAAAAGGCATCGAAATCAAAGATGGATGTTTTGATGGCACGGTTGCCGCGTAGCAAGTGGTCGTCAAAAAAAATGCCTACCTCTTGCACTTGCGGGTGCTTGCTGGCAGCCAGACTCATGGCGGTAATCAGGTTGTTACGGGCATCGTTGCGTACCGAGCCGATGGGTAATTGCGCACCTGTGAGAATTACCGGTTTTTGCAAGCCTTCCAGCAGAAACGAGAGGGCGGCAGCGGTGTAGACCATGGTATCGGTCCCGTGCAGGATGACAAAGCCATCGTAGCGATGATAGCGCTGGCCGATGTGCCGGGCCAGCCGTAGCCAATCCTGCGGGCCCAGGTCTACGGAATCGCGCGGGGGCGAGAGTGTGGCATAATCCCATTGGGCTACCAAATCCAGCTCGGGCGCATAGATGAGCATGTCTTCGATGCCGGCGGGCTCCAGTGCGCCATCGTTGCGGCGCACCATGCCAATGGTGCCCCCCGTGTAGATTAAATGAATCATGGGATGAGTCCCCGGCGCATAGCAAATTGGGCAATGTCTGCATCATTTTTGAGCTTTGCCTTTTTGCGCATCTTGAAACGATGTTTTTCAACGGTGCGGATGGAAATGCCCATCTTTTTGGCGATTTCCCAGTTGTTAAGCCCCTGAGCCGTTAAAATCAGCACTTCCCGTTCCCGGCGGGTCAAAAGTTCCAGCACATCTGGTTCGGTGGGATTGCTGCGCAGGCGTTTTTTGTAGTCAGCCAGCATGGCGTTGGTAAAAGGGGGGCTAAGATAGTGCTGTCCCAGGTTTACTTCCTTGATGGCCCGGATGAGATGTTCGGTGTCAGCGTCTTTGACGACATAGGCCTGCGCCCCTTCGCGCAACATTTGTTCGACATAACCAATGCTTTTTTGCATGGTAAAGATGACGATTTTGGTGTTGAGTGAACGCATTTGACGAATGGTGCGTACGATTTCGACACCGGGAATGTCGGGCATGCCAATATCCAACACCAGCACCCGCGGTTTTAGCGTTATGAGGTCGTTGATGATTTTACGGCTATCAGTGGTAGAGCCTACCAGTTTCAGATTTTTATCCAGGCGAATAACGCTGGCCAATCCTTTGAGCACAATCTGATGATCATCGGCCAGGTAAACTGTGATGGGGGTCGTCCGCGGTTTAGGCTTCATTTTTTCATCCTTAATGGCATTTATCAAGGTGTTGGGTACGTTAGGGGTATGGTTGCCGTGATGGTTGTTCCCATGCCTGGTTGGCTGGCGATGCGTAGTTTGCCACCCAGCAGGCCAACGCGTTCGTGCATGCCCAACAGACCGCTGGATGTGTGGCCGCTTGGCAGTTTTGTCGAATCGAAACCCACACCGTTATCCCGAATAGTCAGGTAAATTGCCTCTTTTTGGGCCCGAATGATGACTGAGAGGGCATCGACACCTGCGTGACGGGCCACATTGGTCAGCGCTTCTTGTACGAGTCGGTAAAGGGTGGTTTCGATGGTTCGTGAAAAATGTTTTTCTTCAAATCCGGCGTGGTTAAAGTCTACACGAATTTTGGTGTGATGGGTGTAGCGCTCGAAGTGCCAGAGCAGCGTGGGGATGAGTCCCAGGTCATCTAGTTGTGATGGACGGAACGAAAGTGAGAGTTCGCGTACGTTTTCGGTGAGGTCGGCCAGGAGCTGGCGGGCGTCCAGCAGGGCTTCTTGTGTATGAACGTTGGTGGCAGAGCGTTGCGCTGATTCCAATGTGAATTTCATGCCGATGAGCATTTGCCCGACTTCGTCATGGAGTTCACGGGCAATACGGGCCCGTTCCTCTTCGTAGGCGGTAACCAATTTTTGCGACTGCTGTTTGAGTAGGGTCTCTGTTTTCTTTTGCCAGGTAATATCTTGGGCCACGCCTAGCCACGCAATTTTATCATCCACGATGGTTTTGGTGATGGTTACATCGACCCAGCGCCATTCCCCCGATTTGTTGGTAGTTTTCAGCTCGAAGCGGGCGCTTTGGCCCAAAGCAAGTGGTAAGCTTGCCGCAATGCCACGTCGAAATGAATCAGGATGAACCAGGCTATGATAATCAATGGTGCGGATTTCATCGGGCGTGTAGCCAGAGATAGCTTGCACTGCGGCATTGATGTAGCGTAGTGTGCCAGTTTCATCCACCAGGAAAACAATGGCGGGCAATGTTTCGGCCAGTAGTCGGAAGCGGGCTTCACGTTCCTGCAAGAGCTTTTGGCCCTTTTTTTGCAATGAAATATCACGAAAGATAACTAAAATGGCGTTGCGTTCGTCATCGCGTCCCAGCGGGAAGGCGGCAACTTCGACATCGATGCTGGTGCCATCCAGACGCAAAAATTTTTCTTGAACATAGGGGGCAACGGCCGAAGGTTCCTTTTTAGAGGCTTTTAATAATGCTTGAATGCGTTTGAGTGCGCCTTCGCGAAAATCGGGGTGAACAAATTCGATGGCTGGTTTGCCCAAAATATCATCGGCGGTGCGGGCCCGCATGATGTTGATGCCCGCAGCATTGATGAAGGTTGCGACACCATCGGTATGCACGGCAACGCCAATGGGAATGAGATGAATGAGCCGCAGGAAGAAATCGTTTTGCTTTTGTTTGAGCAAGTTGATGGATTGTGCCTGGTTGTCGCCGGATTTTGGATTAGGGGCGTGTGGCATTGGTAACATCTCCCGGCGGCAAGTGCCAGATTTGCGGTGATGGCGATGCCGCGGTGAAGAAATCCCCCACCAGGTTGGTGAGTGCTTCCCGGAAGGGGGCAACGGGCCCGGTAGTCACAAATTGCCAGTTTGCAGCCATGTTGTGTGGGCGAGCGAGCTTTTTTTGGTGTAGAATGCGCCCGGTCTGGCGAGCTACCGCGGGCGCGGGGTCGATGAGCAGTACTGTATCGCCCAGGATGTTTTGCAAGGTTTTGCGCAGGAATGGGAAATGGGTGCATCCCAGTACCAGGGTATCGATAGCGATTGTTTGCACCGGTGCAAAGATTTGGCGGCAGCGGGCTTCTACCTCGGGGCCCGTGAGTTGATTGTTTTCCACCATTTCTACCAGGCCCGAGCCCATGAGGGTGTAAACCTGAACGCCATTGGCAAAGCGTTCGACCAGGCTGGTAAAACGAGAGGCGCGCAAGGTTCCCGGCGTAGCCAGCACGCCCACGTGTCCGGTTTTTGTTTGCTGGCAGGCAGGTTTTACCGCGGGCTCCATGCCTACGATGGGAATTTGCGGCCACTGTTGGCGCAAGCTGGGCAAAGCCGCGGCTGTGGCGGTGTTGCAGGCCACCACCACCATCTTGGCCCCTTGCCCTATGAGCCAGGCCACAGCCGCATGGGTGAGCTGCGCCACCTGGGCAGTGGGTCGGGCGCCGTAGGGCACGTGCGCTTGATCGGCCAGGTAGAGTAACGATTCCCGGGGTAGCCGTTGCGCCAGTTCGCGCCAGACCGATAACCCCCCTACACCTGAGTCGAAGACGCCGATGGGGCCCAGTGCCGGGGATGCGTGGTTGTCAGTCATATCATTGCTGCCGGGCCCGGTGATAACCATCTGCTTCGCGGACAAAGTGTTGGAAGAGTTGCATCATGGCGGCATCATCGGGCAGCATTTCGGGATGCCACTGCACGGTGACGGCAAAGGGATGCCCCTCCAATTCGGTGGCTTCGATAACCCCTTCGGGCGAAACACCCACCACGCGCAAGCCCTGGCCCGGTGTGGCCACTGCCTGATGATGCAGTGAGTTCACCCACAAAATCGTGCCCAAGTCTTGGGCCAGTTTGCTATCGGGCTGCAAAATGACCTGATGTGATCGTTTTTGGCGGAAGTTTTCACCTTGGCCGCGCATGTCGTGCGGTTCATCTACACCTATCTCGGCTTGGATATCACGATAAAGGTCGCCGCCCAGAGCCACATTCAGCAACTGATGGCCCCGACAGATGCCAAAAATTGGCATTTGTGCGGTGACAGCCCAGCGAGTCAGGAGTAATTCCACCCGATCTCGTTCGGTATCGCTGCGTTCAATCAGGTCAAGATTGGCGTCTGGTCGATAAAGTTGCGGGTGAACATCTTCGCCACCAGCCAGCAGCAGACCATCCAAGCGCTGAAAGATTTCTTGATAAAGTGTCTCATCCAAATGCAGGGGCACAGGACATGGAATGCCGTGGCTACGGTAAATAGCGCTGATATAAAGTTGATGCACGGAATAAAGTTTAGCGCCGCGGGCATTGGCGCTTTGTGCCATTGGAATACCGATAATCGGGCGGTGCGGATGTGGCGTGGTAGCCATGGATGGACTCCTGAAGTGGTTTAAGTTGGTGCGCATTTGAAATTTGAGAAAAGCGCCTGCGCATCTTGCCAGCGGCGAAAATGGGTTCGGCGCCATAGCAACCACAGATGGCACAGATTGCATAGATTTTTTTGATGGCTTTCTGCATTTTCTGTGAAAATCTGTGAGAATCTGTGGTTAAACCAAGGCAACCACAGATGGCACAGATTTCGCAGATTTTTCGTGAGCTGTAACGGCTAATGTACCCGACTTCAATCACCACAAAGGCACAAAGACACTAAGAACACCAAGAATTTCAAAGCTTTTTCTTTCTTGGTGCCTTTGTGCTCTTGGTGGTGCACTCCAGGTAGCAACGAATCGTCACATTTCAGCCTTCATAGCATCATCTGCTTAATAGCGGCTTGTTGTGTGATTATACCGATAGTGTGTCTCTGCGGGCAAGGTGCGCTTTATGGCAAACCGGCTGTTTTCCGCCGCGGG
>CAZMDD010000058.1:0-14597 GCA_964565065.1 uncultured Caldilineales bacterium
ACATAGGATTTACTTATAGAAGCCATAAGAAACTCGCTATGGATAAGTTCTTGCAAATTTGATATAGTAACTTTGGTTTCCCTATTTTCTTTCATTTTTTGTTACGACTAAGGTAGCCCGGCTGGAAACCACGAAGACACGAAGCCACCAAGGCACAAAGAAAGAAAAAGTTTTGAAATGCTTAGTGTTCTTAGTGTCTTTGTGCCTTTGTGGTAATTGAATTCGGGTACGTTAGTCGTTACCATTTTTTTCTCTCATAGGAGGCATTGTTATGGCTGTTTTCAAAAATCGAAATCAGGCCGGTTGGCTTAAGACGCAGTGGCCCTGGTGGACGGCAGGCGCGCTAACTGCCACTGCCGAGATCATCAACTACACGCTGTTGCCATTAGGACATCCTAAACACAAGTATGTGGGTGTTACCAGCGGCATGGCGAGGATGCTGGCAGGTGTTGACTCCACTCTGTTCGGGCACTCGCTCATCGCCACCAAACCCGATTACCAACCTTCGATTCAATGGGTTATTATCGGTGCGCTCATCGCAGCATTGGTTTTATCCTGGCTGGAAGGTGAGTTCCGCAACTGGGTGCGTTATCCCAAAGGCATGCTGGTTGCTACGGCATTAGGTGCCTTCTTCTTTGCCTGGGGTACCCGCGTAGCGGGCGGATGCACGTTGCACCACTTGCTGGGTGGTTGGGCGGCCATGAGCATCAAAAGCTGGGTGGTCATGTTTTTTGCCACAGTAGGCGCATTAGTGGGCTTTTTGCTCTTACGCAAGCTGAATTTATCGCAGTATTTCAAAAGCCAGGACACCAAGTGGTATGTGGAGCAAGCCAAGGAACGTGGTTGGGCCGATGGGCTCACCGTGGGCGAAAGCAGCAAGCCCTCGTTGCTTTCATGGATTTTGTATGCGGTGATGCTGGTTATTTTGCTAATTGTGATTTACATGGCCTTTGCCGGTAACAATTATGCTATCCAGATGGGCTGGGCTGAAACGCTGGCCAAGACCAAGATGGCGGGCGTGATGCTGAATGGCAAGAACATGGCAAACATCCTCATGTTGATTATTGTGGGTATTTTGCTGGGCACGGCTGTGGCCAAAACCGGTTTCGGTACTGAGTGCGGCATCATCAACTTTGAGCTGGGCCGCGAGATGGAAAAGGGCGAGGAAGTAGCAGCGCAACGCTGGGGCATGCCTTTTTCGCTGCGCACGGTCATGCTTTCTTATCAGCCTTTGGGTGCTTTGGCGCTGCACATTGCCGTTGTAGCGCTGGTTATGGCTATTGGTTTCACCTTCTTCAACATCATGGAGGGCCACCATTGGGCCACCGAAGCTTTTGCTAAGAATTATGTAGGCCCCGAGTTCCACAAGGTTGGTATTAATGCCAAAAGTATTCGTGTGCAAACCACTTTGCCCATGGATATCTTTGGCGGCTTGCTGCTGGGATTTGGCACAGTGCTGATGCTGGGCTGCGAATTCCGCAACTACGGGCGCACAGGCTTGCTTTATGTGACCGGCCTGTTGATTTGGCCCTTCTTCTATGTTGGCTACCTGCCCTACACCCTGGCCCGCGATTTCTGGGATGGCTTGATGGGAGCCATGCCCTATGCTCCCACCACATTCTTCCCTGCACTGGTAGCTCCGCATAGCAAGGGTGTGCAATCGCTCATCTGGTTTGCCTGGGCTGCGTTGTGGTTGGCAATCTTCTTCTGGGCGCTGAAACGTGGCAGCAAAAATGTGGGTGTCACGCCCAAAGAGCTGCTGAGCATGAATTCAGAGGCTATGTATCTGGCCCGCTTGGAGAAACTGGAAAAAGAGGGTAAACTGAGCGAGATTGACGACATCGAACGTGATCTTTACCAACAAGCCCAAAAAGTTTAATCGTCGCCTTCATCACAAACCATGCGGGCGCTCTATCGGATCGATGGAGCGCCCGTTGATTATCAGGAACAAGTTATGTCTCCCAAAAAACCTCGCAAAGTCGCCATCAAGACTGAAAAGGCGCAAAAATGTGTGCGTTGGCTCACTCTCGGGCTGGGCGTGGCCCTGCTTTACGCCTTGGCGCTTGTTTTCGAGATTTCTCTTTCGCTGGCCATTGCCGATTTGAAGATGCCCGCCATGGTGACACAGATTATTGTCCTCATCTGGGCATTGGCCAAAATTGGTATAGCCTTTGCACTTATTTGTTTGTATCAAGCTACCGGCTATCAGAAATGGGCGCTGGCTGCGCTACTGTTGGCTGCCAGTGCGCTGATGGGTGCTGTGCTCAAAAATCCTGAATCGCAATTTTTGGTTATGGGCATCGAGGCGTTGGCTGTGACGGCGCTGAGTCTATCGTTATTCGATTTAGGCCGGGCCACGCATCGGGCTCTGGAATTCCCCGCCGGATTTATTTTTATTGGTGTTATTCTGCAAATCTTGCAAAGTCCACTTATGGCCTACGTAGGTGTTGTTTTTCTGGCCATCGGCTTCTATCTCACGCTCAAACGGCTGATGGCAGAATGATGGAAGTGGGAGACTATGAACGGCTCAATGTGACCCGTTCATGGTCTCCGCTCATTCTTACATGGAACCAGCGGGCGGGGTGCTGGTGCGAATAATTTGGGCGCCCAAGGCCCGAAGTTTCTCGTCCAGCCCCTGGTAGCCGCGGTCAATTTGCAACACATTGGCAATGATGCTTTGCCCGCGGGCAGCCAGTGCCGCGATGACCAATGTCATGCCTGCCCGAATGTCGGGGCTGGACATGGTTTGACCGTAAAGCTGCGATGGCCCCACAACCACAGCGCGGTGTGGGTCACACAGAATAATGCGGGCCCCCATGCCAATGAGTTTATCGACAAAAAAGAGGCGACTCTCGAACATTTTCTCGTGAACCAGGAGGGTGCCGCGGGCCTGGGTGGCGACAATCAGGGCAATAGAGAGTAGATCAGGGGGAAAATGGGGCCAGGGGCCATCATCAATCTTGGGGACAGCCCCTCCCACATCCATCTCGATTTCTAATGACTGCTCTGCGCCCACCACCAAATCAGTGTCTTCCAGCCAGCAGTTGACGCCCAGGCGTTTATGAAAAACGTGCAGTACCATGCGCAGCTCATCGGGACGCACATTTTTGATGCGCAGCTCACCGGACGTAACCGCGCCCAGCCCCAAAAAGGAGCCAATTTCCAGCAAATCGGGCCCGATGGTAAACTCGCCGCCATGCAAACGCTCTGTTCCGGCAATGGTCAGGATATTGGTTCCCACGCCCTCGATTTGCACGCCCATGCCTGAAAGCATCCGGCACAAATCCTGGATGTGCGGCTCGCCCGCAGCATTGCGCAGGATGGTGGTTCCCGGTGTGAGCGCAGCAGCCATGAGTGCGTTTTCGGTGGCGGTGACACTGGCTTCATCCAAAAAAATATCGGCGGCGTGCAGACCATTGGTTGCCTGAATCTCGATGAGATGGCGTCGGGGGTTCACATCCACCAGCGCGCCCATGGCCTCGAAAGCCAGCAAATGGGTGTCGATGCGACGGCGGCCAATCAAATCGCCACCGGGTGGCGGCAAAAGCACCGCACGTTTCCGGGCCAAGAGTGGGCCAATCAGCAAAATCGAGGCCCGAATCCGCGTTGCCAGATGTCGATCAATCTTGTGGGAGGTGATATTTTTGGCCTGCAACGTGAGGGAGGACCCGCCATTAGCCAGCACCTCCACGCCCAGCGATTGCAAAATCTCTAACATCACACCCACATCGCCAATGCGAGGCACATTATGCAGCGTTACGGGCTCATCGGTAAGCAAAGTGGCAGCCAGCATGGGCAACGCAGCATTCTTGTTGCCTGTTATCTGCACCTCGCCTTGCAAGGGTTGGTGTCCTTCGATGATAAAGTAATCGTTCATAATGCCTCATTGTACCATGGGGAATGATGTTTTAGGCCACGGCGCGGGCGGTGATGACATCGCCGACCTGCACATCAAGATATCGGGCCGCGCTGCTATTGCGGATGGCAATTTCTAAAAAGCCCAAACTGCCAATCAGGGCGATAGGTTTGCCAGCCTGAGCCAGACCATAAACCCGCAGAAAATCGGTAATTTCAACGCCCGCCAGCTCAAAAGTCCATTGCTGCGCTTCGGTGAGCATGGCCGGAGGGATGTTGGTAATGATGTTGCCAAAGCCATCGATATGCAGTACCTGCCCCAGGATGCTGCCATCCGCAGCGGTGGTGGGGTCAGGAATCTCGAACTGGACAGGATCGGAGACCACGGGCCCGACGCTGGGGCCGGGCACACCTGAGGCGATATGCGCGGCAAAGGGCGCAAACAGATCGCGGCCGTGGAAAGTTTCGCTAACTTGTGAACGCATGTAATAAGGATTGGTCAATTCCCGAATCTCACGTACCTGCTGCGTTTTGTAAATCCACGAAAAAACACCATTATCGGGCCCGATAAAAATAGCTGACTCGGAATAGACAGCAATGGCCCGGCGTTTTGTTCCCACGCCCGGGTCAACGACCACCAAATGCACCGTGCATTCGGGAAAGTAAGGTGCTACCGAATAAAGCACAAATGCCGCATGCCGCACATCTTGCGGCGGAATGGCGTGGGTGATGTCGATAATCTTCACCCAGGGCAAAACATCGATAATCACCCCTTTCATCGCCCCCACATAGCCATCGGCCAGGCCAAAATCGGTGAGCAGGGTTACGGGTGGAGGATTGTTGCGAGGCGGATGCAAAATAACTGGCTTAGACATGGCACGCTCCTTTTTACGAATGTAGCGGTGTGTGGTGTACCGCTATTGTAAAATGCTCCCGCCATTCTGGCAAGCGCATCCGCCTCAGACGCGCGGGCGCATGATGCGCGGGTGGCCCGATGCTCAGTCAGCCAGCTCTCGCAGCTTGCGTCGCATAATTTTACCGGTGGTGGTCATAGGAAAAGCCTCCACAAAGGCAATCTTGCGCGGGTATTCATGGGCAGCCAGATGCGTTTTCACGTAGCGCTGAATCTCGCTCACCAAGGCCGGGCCAGGTGTGTATCCTTCGTGTAAGATGATAAAGGCCTTGACGATTTCGTTGCGGGTTTCATCGGGGACGCCCACCACCGCGGCCATTTTTACTGCGTCATGTCCCATAAGACAATCTTCAATTTCGCCAGGCCCGATGCGATAACCGGCGCTGATGATAACGTCATCATTACGCCCCACAAAACGGATGTAATCCTCCTCATCCATCACCCCCATGTCGCCCGTGAGCAACCAATCGTCGATGAATTTCGCCTGGGTTGCCTGCGGATTCTGCCAGTACTCCAAAAACATCACCGGATCGCCTCGTCGCACCGCAATTTGCCCCAAAACACCCCGCGGCACCAACTGACCTTGCTCATCAACAATGGCCAGCTCGTGCCCTGGCACAGGCCGCCCCATGATGCCCGGTCGCGCGGGCATGAGCGTAGCGCAAGAGGAAACAATCATGTTGCATTCAGTTTGGCCGTAAAATTCGTTGATGGTCAGGCCAAAGGTCTTGCGCCCCCAATCCAGCAGGCCCGCGCCCAGCGTTTCGCCGCCGCTGGCAATGGTGCGCACATGATAATGCCAACGCCGCTCCGGCGCCGCCACCGTTCGCATCATTTTAAGCGCAGTGGGAGGCAAAAACGCGTTGCGAATCTGAAAATCCTCCAAAAACTGGAACGCGGCCTCTGGCTCGAACTTGGCAAAGCGATGCGAAACCACTGTTACGCCATGATGCCAGGCAGGCATGAGTACATCGTACAAACCACCAATCCAAGCCCAATCCGCAGGCGTCCAGATGCGATCTCCTGGCTGCGGAAAGAAATCGTGCGAAAGCTCCACGCCCGGCAAATGTCCCAGCAAGGTACGATGTGCGTGCAGCGCGCCTTTGGGCGGGCCCGTGGTTCCCGATGTGTAGATAATCAGCGCCGGATCATGAGCCAGCGTGTCTACAGGGGTAAAAGCCGCATCATAATGTGCGCGCTCAGCATGAAAATCCAATGCCTCATCGCCACCGTCGATGCTGAAAACCACCTGCAAATCGGGCAACGAGTCCCGAATCTGCGCAATTTTAGCTGCGCCCACCTGATTGGTGATAACAACTTTGGTTCCGCTGTTGCGCAAGCGATACGCCAACGCCTCGGCCCCGAACAGCGTAAAAAGGGGCACAGCAATGGCCGCCAGCTTGTAAATGGCAATGTGCGCATAGCCGGTCTCGGGCGATTGCGGCAAAAGCACAGCCACGCGATCGCCACGTTCAACGCCATGAGCAGCCAACATCAGCGCAGTCTGATTAGAAAGCGCCTTCATCTGCGCAAAGGTGTAGTGCTGCACGGCCCCATCCTCAGCTTTGTGGATGAGAGCCAGGCGCTGTGGTTGCGCATGAGCCCATTTATCGCACACATCGACGCCGATGTTGTAGTTTTGGGGTATCTCCCAACGAAAGTTGCGGATGAGTTCCTGATAGGATGAAGCTTGGGACAACATAACAAATTCTCCTGAGGACTGATGCTGTGATGAAATTGCGGCAGGTGTGTTGCATCATAGCGGAAACTGAGACGCCTGTCAACGAACAGCGAATCGTGGATGCGTTTCAAGATGAAAGCAGGCATGGTAAAACCGGGCGGATTGCGAATCCGTCCTGGGAGCCCCCGCTCTTGAGCCGGATCCGTGATCCAGCGGCTTGACAGCGCCAGACCCCCTGAAATCCAAAAGAGCCACTTTTTCTTTCTTGGCGCCTTGGTGTCCTTGGTGGTACGCTCTGCCCAGCATCGAGCCGTTACATTTCAGCTTTCACAGCACCAACAACTTAACATATTCAGGAGCCGACCATGAATCGAACAGCCAAAAAACACCCCCTGCAAAAGCTGGTGCATGGCAGTTACATCGTGACCGCGGGCCCGGAGGCTGCCGCCCATGGCATCATCTGGCTGAATCAAACATCCTTTACACCACCGCTCATCATGGTGGTCGAAGCATGATTATTTTGCACATCTGCACCATCGACGCCTGGCAAAACGCCCAAGCTGCCGGCAGCTACCAGGGCGATACCTTGGCCAGCGAGGGCTTCATTCATTGTTCCACGCCCCAACAAATCGTCACTGTGGCCAACCGTTTTTATCGCGGGCAGCAGGGGCTTTGCCTGTTGCTCATTGACCGGGCCCGGGTGCAGGCACCAGTACGAGATGAGAACCTGGAAGGGGGCGAAAGCCTGTTTCCGCACATCTACGGGCCCCTGAACCTGAACGCTGTGGTGGATGTACGCCCCTTTGAGCCCCGGGCCGATGGCTCTTTTGCTCCTCCCGCCATCTAAATCTCAAAGCATCGTCGCCCTTGACCTTTTGTCGCGGAGGGTCTATACTTATCCTAACGCAATGCGTCACAACGCAAATAAACGCTCCAACTCAGTCACTCACCCAACGGAGGTGTGAGCATGGCCTATCAATTCCCATCTGCTGAATGGGTTGCCGCATTCAAAGATGCCATCAACGCCAACGAGTCCTACCGCAAATCTGCTGCCAAGTGGGAAGGCGACTTCTACTTCATCATCTCCCCCAAAGGCCCCATCAAAGAACCCTTTGTGATGTACCTGGATTTGTGGCATGGTGAATGTCGCGAAGCGCACAGGGTCACCGATATGGATGCACTGAAGCCGGAATTTGTCATCGAGGGCACGCTGGCGGTGTACAAACAAATCTTCGATAAAAAGCTGGACCCCATTCGGGCGTTGGTCAGCCGCAAGCTCAAGCTCAGAGGCAATTTGTCTAAAATCATGCGTGCCGTCAAGGCTACGCTGGATTTGGTGAACTCGGCAGCCAGCGTCGATACTGTTTACCCGGACGAAAGCTGATATGTGGTATTTCGATGCGCCTGAAATTATCTATGGTGAAGATGCGCTGAGTCATCTGGAAGAGATTCAGGGCGAACGGGCCTTTATTGTCACCGACCAGGTGCTGCACGGACTGGGATTCACCGACCGCATTGCTGAACGCCTGGCTGAAGCAGGCCTGAAAATCGCCACCTTCACCGAAGTCGAGCCGGAGCCATCGCTGCAAACAGTAAAGCGGGGCGCCGAGCAAATGCGGGCATTCCGGCCCGATTGGATTATCGGCCTGGGGGGGGGATCCTGCATGGACGCGGCCAAAGCGATGTGGGTGCTTTACGAGCGCCCCGATCTCCAGCCTGATGAAATTAGCCCTATGATGGTGCTGAACATCGGCAAACTGGCCCGGATGATTGCTATTCCTACCACCGCGGGCACTGGCTCCGAAGCCACCTGGGCCACGGTGCTCACCGATAAAACCGATGGCCGCAAGCTGGCCCTGGGCTCCCGCGAGACCATGCCGACCATTGCTATTGTTGACCCGGCGCTAAGCAAAGCGTTGCCGCCGCGCATCACTGCCGACACAGGTCTGGATGCTCTGACCCATGCCATCGAGGGCTATCTGGCCAGTTTTAGCAATGACTTCACCGACGGCATCTGCCTGAAAGCGATTCAACTGGTCTTCGATTATCTTCCCATCGCTTATGTCGAGCCGCACAATGAAGAGGCACGCGAGCACCTGGCCAATGCGGCCACCTTGGGCGGTTTGGGATTCATCAATTCGTGGGCTTCGCTGGCGCACGCCATGGGCCACGCGTTCGGGGGCAACTTCCATCTGCCCCATGGGCGCAGCGTTAGCCTTTTTTTGCCCTACACGCTGGAATATATTGCGGGTATGCCTGAAAAAACCCGCTTTCGCGATATCGCCCATGCCCTGCATCTGCCCGAAGCGGACGCAGATGAGCCTATCGCGGCTCAAGCAGTCATCGCGGCCATCCGTGAGCTGCACCGCAAGCTGAACCAGCCCACCACCGTGGCTCAAACTGGCATCCGTCGCGCCGATTACGAAGCCCGGCTGCAAGACCTGGTGGCGTTTGCCGAAGGTGATGGTACATTCATCAGCGCAGTGCGCATCCCGGAGCGGGAGGATTTGGAAAATCTCTTCTGCTACGCATATGACGGGCGCAAGATTGATTTTTGAGCAAGATGCTGGAACCCTATGACTGATATCCAACAAACTTACTCTCCGGCCCCGGCTGCAACGCTGCCCGGCTACATGGGCAAGCTTTTGCGCGTTGATTTAAGCACGGGGGCGCTGTGGGATGAACCGTTGAATGCCAGCTATGCCGCGGCATTTGTGGGCGGCAGCGGACTGGCAACCCGTTATTTGTGGGAGATGCTCACGTCTGAGACAGCGCCTCTGGGCCCGGAGAATCCCTTGATTTTTATGACCGGGCCGCTGGTGGGCAGTAGCACGCCCGCGGCGGGCCGTTTTGCCGTGGCGGCGCGTTCTCCGGCTACTGGTCTGCTGGGCGAGGCTAATTCGGGGGGCTACTGGGGCCCGGAACTGAAGCGCAGCGGCTACGACGGACTTATCATCACTGGGCAGGCAGCGGGCCCGGTGTGGTTATCTTTGCAAGAGGGACAACCGCCCACCCTGCACGATGCCCGTGCGCTCTGGGGTCTGGATTTGTATGAAACGCAGGAGGCTATTCGTGAAGCGCTGGGAGATAAGCGGGTGCGGGTGGCTTGCATTGGGCCCGCGGGCGAAAATCAGGTGCTGTTCGCCGGTGTGATGAATGATCATGGCCGGGCTGCGGCACGCACAGGTCTGGGCGCGGTTATGGGCAGTAAGATGCTTAAAGCGATTGCGGTGCGAGGCCGGGCCCGGGCACAGGTGGCAGATGTGTCCCAGAGTAAACGTGCAGCCAAAGCGCTCACCGAGCATGTCACCGAGGATTTGACTGCGCAGATGATTCGCCTGGGGGGCACGTTGCTGAATATGGATTTGGGGCCGGGTGTGGGCGATGTGCCTGCCTTTTACTATGCTACCAATGTCCTGAACGATATAGATGATAGCATCAACGCGGGGGCGCTCAGCGATCATTATTTGACGCGACATGTGCCTTGCTTCCGTTGCCCCATTGCCTGTGGCCGCGAGATTCGGCTGCCGCAGACTGGCGATGCGGTCATCGATGGCCCGGAGTATGAGACTGCGGTCTCTTTTGGCCCAATCATCGGCTCCGATGACCTGGCAGCCGCGGCTTATGCCGGGCATTTGTGCAACAGGTTTGGTCTTGATACGATTTCTACGGGCTCGACCATTGCTCTGGCGTATCAGTTATTTGCCGAAGGCGTTATTACAGCGTCTGACACGGGCGGGCTGAAGTTGGTGTGGGGGGATGCGCAACCTGCCATCCTCCTCATAGAGCAAATTGCCTACCGGCAGGGATTTGGTGATTTGCTGGCGCAGGGTGCGGCTCGGGTTGCGGCGCATTTTGGCGTGCCTCAGCAGGCCATTCATGCCAAGATGTTAGAGCTGCCCTATCATGATGTTCATGCTTACGCGGGCCAGGGCGTGGTTTATGCTACTTCGCCGCGAGGTGCTGATCACATGGCCGGGGATGTGTATCATTGGGAGATGGGCAATGAAATCCCGGAGCTGGCTATTGGTTATGGCGACCCGCAGGATGAATCTGCGGAGAAGATGGCTATGGTGGCTCGCATCATGGATTTTCGAGCGCTGACCAATAGTCTCATCATTTGCCATTTTGCCGATACGCCCGTGCCGCAGTTGCTGGCGATGATGGCGGCTGTGACAGGTCAATCGTGGACAGTGGCCCGCCTGCAAACAACAGGCGCCCGTATTTTCGAACTCAAACGCTTGCTCAACGCGCGCCTGGGCGCTACGCCCGCGCATGATGCGTTGCCTGCCCGCCTGCTGCGGGCGTACGAGAAGGGCCCCACCGCGGGCTATGCGCCAGACCTGGCAACCATGCTGCGGCATTATTATGCAGCTCGCCAGTGGGACGCCATCACAGGTGTTGCCACGCCTGCGCGTCTGGCCGAGCTGGGCCTGGCGTAGCGGCCAGACTACGATACCGGTTAGAGAAATAAAATGTAACCACTAACGTACCCGACTTCAATCACCACAAAGACACTAAGAACACCAAGCATTTCAAACCTTTTTCTTTCTTTGTGCCTTGGTGGCTTCGTGTCTTGATGGTTTCTAGCCGGGCTACCTTAGTGGTTACAAATACGCTCTTATTGCGAGGCACTCAGCATTATGCCATTTTCTCAGGATAAACGTCTTGGTATCATTCTTAGTGGCGGGGCCGCGTTCGGTCTGGCGCATGTGGGCGTGCTGCAAGTGCTGGATGAAGCGGGCGTGCGCATCGACGCGGTGGGCGGCGCCAGTGTGGGCGCGCTGATTGGGGCTGCGGTGGCTGCGGGCCGCTCGGTGCAAGAGATTACACAGGTAGCCAATCGGGTAAACTGGCTGCATATCGCCCGCCCTACCATCAACAAATATGGCTTTGTCTCGTTCAGGCGTTTGGAAAAGCTGATGGATGATTGGTTGGGGGAGATTACTTTTGAGGATTTGAAGCTGCCCTTTTTGTGCGTGAGTACCGATGTTTTGACTGGTGAACCCCGCATTTTTACCGAGGGCAAGATTTCTCATGCGGTGCGTATTAGTGCAGGGATTCCGCCGCTGGTGGTTCCGGTCAAACTGGATGGTCGTTATTATGTGGATGGTGGTTTTTCGTGCAATTTGCCCATCCAGCAGGTCGAGGCGCTGGGGGTGGATGTAACGCTGGCGATCAATTTGTTTGGGCAGGCAGATCAAATGCCGCGCAGTTATATCACTTATGCCCAGCTTATTTTGGGACACATGCTTACTCGCACTGCGGGTGATCCCACTCGGGCCACGGTGCTGGTAAATCCAAATTTGGCGAATCAGTTATCGGGTCTGTTTCATCGGTCGTATGTCGATTTGGGGCGGGCTGCGATGAAGGAAAAGTTACCGGCGTTGCTACGGGCGCTGGAGGCGGATGGTTAGCTGTTGAATGTTGGCAATAAGCGGGCCTTGTGGATGTGTGCTTGCCTGTGCATCGTGCGCCAATGCCTCTGAATCTTGCTGATGTAAAGGAATTGGCCATGGCCAGAAGGATGGCGTATAATGCAAACGCTTATGGCTCAAACCCTTGTTGTTACCGGATTGTTGAGTCCGCTGGGGCGCAGTGTGGCCCGCGGGGCTGTGGACGCGGGCTATCGGGTTTTGGGGGTGGATACCAAGCCACTGACCCGGCCTTTTCCGGGTGTGACGTTTATTCAGACCGATGTGCGCAATGAGCTCATGCCCAGGCTGCTGGAGGCTGAGAAGGTGGATGCAATTCTGCATACCGCGTTCCGATGGCGTATTCGTCGCAGCGAAAAGGTGTTCGAAAGCAATGTTATGGGAACCATGAAGCTGATGGGGGCTGCTGCGCTGGCAGGCATCAAAAAGGTGGTGATTCCTTCCAGTACGTTTGTTTATGGTGCTCACCCCGCTCATCCCCTGTTTATGACAGAGGAGACAGCGTTTCAGGGACGCCCGCGCTATGCCTACATCCGCGATTTGCGGGATATCGAGACTTTTATCAATGGCTTTCGACGCCAGTATCCTGAGATGACCATTACGGTTTTGCGCTTTGCCAATATTCTGGGGGGCTCTTATCGTTCACCTCTGGCCCGTTATCTTTCGCGGGTGGCTGCGCCCACGCTGCTGGGCTATGATCCGCTGCTGCAAGTCATCCACCGGGATGATGCGCTGCGGGCTATCAAGCAGGTGTTGCTGGAAACGCACAATGGCGTGTACAACATTGCTGCTCCCAAACCGCTGCCGCTTTCAAAAATGCTGCGTCTGTGTGGTACGCCGGGCATCCCCTTGTTGCATCCTGTGGCGTACAAAGCTTACAAATGGACGCGCATGGTCATTCGTCAGGCGGACGCGCTGGTACCTCTGCCCTGGGATTATCTGCGCTATTCATGGACAGTGAGCACAGAGAAGGGGGAGCGGGCCTGGGGTTTTGCGCCTGAGTATGATAGCGAGAGCACCATTCGGGCATTCAGCACCGCAACAGCACAACCATGAGTACGTCACATCCCGCCCACTCCACGACAGATAAGGGTGCTTTCCAGCAACTGGAGGCAATCCGGGCCAAGGCGCGGGCGTCGGACGCGGACGCGCCGGCGCGGGCAAGAGGCCCTCTGATGACGCCGGAGCAAGCAATCTCACATCTGGAAAGGCTTTTGGAGAAGCTTCCCGTCGAAATACAGCACTGGCTGCTGGATGCGCTGGAGCGCTTGCTGGAAAGCGACTGGCTGGATGCTGAGACCTGGGCGGGCATCGGTTATGTGCTTAAAATTGCGGCCGAAACGCAGTGGGATATGTTGAAACGGCGGCGACGGGGTGCATACGAAGTGGACAAGTGGGGTTACGATGAGGAGTTTGTCAGTCTGATTCTGCCAGTTATCGGCTTTTTGTTCGAACGATATTGGCGGGTCGAGATGTCTGGGTTCCGACATATTGCCAATCAGGGGCGCACGCTGCTGGTTTCCAATCATTCGGGTGTGCTGCCCATGGATGGCGCCATGATTGCGTATGGCATTCGAGAGCATCATCCGGCGCATCGGCTGGTGCGGGCGCTGGTGGCAGATTGGTTTCCTACCCTGCCGTTTATTTCGTCGATGATGAATAAGGCGGGCCAGGTGACTGCACATCCAGATAACGGGCGGCGCTTGCTGCAGGAGGATGAGCTGGTGCTGGTGTTTCCGGAAGGCTACAAGGGGGTGGGCAAGCTTTTTCGTGATCGCTACAAGCTGGCCCGATTCGGGCGTGGCGGTTATGTGCGCATGGCTCTGGAGACACAAGCGCCTATCGTTCCGGTTTCGGTGGTGGGCGCGGAGGAAACGTATCCTCTGCTCACCGATCTCAAACCTGTCGCCCGCATGATTGGTTTTCCTTACTTCCCTATTACACCTTTCTTCCCCTGGCTGGGCCCGCTGGGCTTTGTGCCTATTCCCAGCAAATGGTATATCGACATCGGTGAGCCCATTGACACCCGGCAGTATGACCCCCAATTGGCGGGGAATCCCATCTTTGTTTCGGAGCTCAGCGATTTGGTGCGCAACAAGGTGCAGGAGCAAATCAACGCCCGCCTGGCCCAACGTCAATCTGTTATCTTTGGCTGAGTAGTTTGCCATAATTCTCATTCCCCATTCACATCATCATGCCTTTTTATCCCGATTCCAAAACGCTACGCTCCGTAATGCAGGAGCTTTTCGAACATCTGAACAACACGCCCGGCGCAGTAGATACCTTTATCAAAAATAAGATGCTGGTGCATATTTATCTCGATAATCCCAAGGTTTTTCTGGGATTGGATGGCCGTCAGCGCCCGGTGGGTATCTCATTCTCGCGCGGCGAGACCAAGCCCGATCTGGCCATTCGCATGGATGCCGATATGCTTCATGCCATTTGGCTGGGGCGGGTGCGCCTGCGCGATGCTTACTTTAATGGTGACATCAAGACTAAAGGGTCCATTTTCAAGGCTATGAAGTTGGCAGATCTCTTCCGCCAGGCCGAGACATTGTATCCGGCAGTGCTAAAAGAGCGTAACATGCTTTAAGTAGATGATGCTATGAAAGTCGAAATGCAACGCATCATCGCTATCCCGAGCACACCACCAAGCGCACAAAGACACTAAGAACACCAAGAATTTCAAAACTTTTTCTTTTCTTCGTGCCTT
>CAZMDD010000059.1:0-17706 GCA_964565065.1 uncultured Caldilineales bacterium
ATACTGTAGGGTTGGGGAAGTTTTGTGGCTCATAAGAAAAACCTTTGGGAATGGTAACTATTCATGTTCCCTAATTAGCCACGAAGAGCACGAAGAAAGCAAAAAACTTCTCTCTTCGTTGCCTTCGAGCCTTCGTGGCCAGGAATTGAAGGTCACTGCCTGCATAGTTACTGGGAATAAAAGGTTACTACTAAGGTAGCCCGGCTGGAAACCACTAAGACACGAAGCCACAAAGGCACGAAGAAAAGAAAAAGCTTTGAAATTCTTGGTGTTCTTAGTGTCTTTGTGCCGTTGTGGTGATTGAAGTCGGGTACGTTAGTCGTTACAATAAAAGACTAATTTCTGTCAGGGCTGATAAACAATCAACGGAATTTCCATCTCATCGCAGCTAAGTCCGCCGTGCATGCCATGATGCCGCACTTCAAAACGCCCTTTCTCGTACCACCACACCACATTGTCATGCCGGGGCAAAATGAGCAAATTGCCCACCCGGCTCATAAACTGGCGAGATGGCGGCTCAGGCCCGAAAAGCCCTTGCCGAATAAGCGCTTCGGTACGAAAAACATCGGCCCGACCGGCCAGCATGGTTTGCAGCAGCTCGTGGGCCTGGGCCAGATGAGCATCCTTGACGTAGAGAAATGCATCGCGCGGGCCCCCGCCCGGAGGCAGCACCCGTTCCTGGCGATTGCGGCGCAACATAGGCTCCAGCGCCTTGAATTCCGGCTGTAAGTTGATGAAAAATGCCGTGCTTGGGTCTGTAGCAATCTGACCATGATCAGCGCTGATAATCACCAATGTGTCATCTCGCCCGCGCAGACCGTGGAACAGAAAATGGTCCATCAGCATAAAAGTGGCGTCCAGCTCGGCCAGACTTTGATGCGAAAAGGGCCCATATTTATGCGCCAAAGCATCGATGAGCGGCGTATAAAAATAATAGAGTGCAGGAACATCAACCTGTCCGATTTTGCGTTTGAGCGTGGAAAAGGCATCGGCCAGGGTGTAATAGGGTATAAGCTCCGAGCCTGCAGTTTGCACATCATCGTATCCGGTACCCACGTACTCGGCAGGAATAAAGGCATAGGTGGGCACGCCCGATTGCTGCAAATCTTGATAAATAGTGTGATGCGGCAGCATGTCAAAGGGATCGTAGCCCTCCTCGCGCAGTCGGTCCCGTTTCTTTTCACCGGCATAGCAAAAAAGCAGAGGAATAATCACATCATCGACCACAGGTTCGTAGTATTGCCATTCCAGAACGCCGTGGCGGGCCACTGGCTGCCCGGTATTGAATGTGGTAACATGGGCCGCGGTGGTGGAGGGAAATTGCGAAGTAAGTTTACGCACCTGCCCTTTGCTGGCCAGTTTGCTTATCACCCGATTCCGACGATTCAGAAAATAACTGTAAGTATTCCAGCCAAAAGCATCCAAAAAGAGAAAGATAACATTTTTGAACTGTCCGGGCCGGAATCCAAAAACCTGCGGCGACAGCGGTGTTTCGACAGAATGCCCCAGCAAGGATTGCAATAGGCCGGGCAGATGGGCAAAGTTGCCCGTTTTGTAATCGGGCAGACAGCGATGGGAATCAAAATGAAGAGGATTGGGCATAAAGAGAATTGTACTCCGAGTTGAGATTTTGCCCAAATAAGTGATGCTCAGCCCACGCCCGCGACAGCAATCAAGCGGGAACTTTGGGGATGCCAGGGATCGAGCTCATAATCGCCGTAAAAACGAAGCTGGGTGTAGCCAGCACAATGCAGTAGCAGCGCCAATTCCCGCTGAAAAAGCAGCCGTACCTGAAAATGCGTTTGCCAGGTTTGCCCGTTCATCTGATAAACACGGTGCAAATAAAGCACCTGATCAGCCAAATCGGCCCAGGCAGCTATCTGCTTTTCGATTTTCGCACCGGTGGCGTCATCCACCAAGGTTTCTTCAAAAGTCAATTCATCGGACAATGCCGCCAGAGTTTCCAGTTGCGGATTCTCTACATCGATCACCAACAAGCCTGTAGGTTTGAGCAAGGCTCGCCAGGCCCGCAACGCCTGTAATTGCTCCGCTTCGTCGATGAGATGCAAAAACGCGTTGTAGCCGCAGTAGACCAACCCAAACGTCCCCGAAAGCCCGGGAGCCCGAAAATCGGCCTGCACCAGATGAATGGCGGTATCCAGGCGCGCACGCATGATGTGCTCGCGCGCCAACGCCAACATGGGAGCAGAAAGATCAATGCCCGTGACAGAGAAACCCGCTCGGGCCAGCGGCAAAGCCAGACGAGCAGAGCCAATGCCCAAATCCAACAACGGCCCGCCCGTTTTAGCGGCAAACCCAAGATACAACGGGATGTCCTCACTAAGGCGACCATCATCCAAATCGTAAAGGTGTGCAATAGAATCAAAAGTCATGCTGCATCCTATCACAAACCGCGGCTTGTTTCAATTGCCAGCGTACGCCCATTGCGGCTATAATGAGTGCATGGAAGTCAAGGTTATTCGCAGCGCCCGCCGCCGCAAAACTGTCAGTGCCCGTCTGATAGATGGCGTGCTGGTGGTGCGAGCACCACAACACATGACCCAAAAGGCGCTGGAAGAGGCCATCACTACACTCAAGACCCGCCTCCAGCGCCGCCAAGAGGCTAGCACACTTTCGGATGAAGCATTGCAGCAGCGCGCACAAATGCTGAACCGACAGTATTTTGGCGGCAAACTACGCTGGCGCAGCATCCGCTGGGTGACAAACCAGCAGCGCATTTACGGCTCTTGCACACCTCAACGCCAGAGCATTCGCATTTCGCACCGCCTGGGCAAAATGCCGCAGTGGGTGCAAGATTATGTCATTATTCACGAACTAGCGCACTTGCTAGAGCCCAACCACGGCCCGCGCTTTTGGCAACTGGTGAATCGCTATCCCAAGACTGAACGGGCCCGCGGCTATTTGATGGCGGTAGGTCTGGAACCGATGGAGGACGCAAAACATGACGACATTGCTAACGACTGAGTACCTTTCGGGCCTGGAAAAGCTGCTGGCTCCTGCGGCCATGCGCAGCACCAGTGCGCGCGCTCAGCATTTTTTGCCGCAAAGCCAAAAGATGGGCCATAATCTGGCCGCAGCCCTGCACAAGGAGCAGGACACCCGGGCCCGCAGCGAGCTAGCCATTCAACTACTGGCATCAGCCGCCGCAGATTTAGCCATCGTCAGCAAACTTGCGCCCGAAACCAGAAAACACTCCCTGCGCGACCGCTCGCCAGAAACAATCATCTGGCAAGGCCTAAAAAACCCGGCAGCACTCATGCAACCCCGCGGCCAACGGCCCCGCTACCGCGGCGCAGACCGAGATTTACTGGCTGCCATTCATCAAACCCTGAACAGCATTCAAGAAGCCAGCATCGAAACCACTGCCGACGGTCTGAGCGCAGCGCTGAGCATGAACCTCACGGTGCTGCGCGACGCAGCCAAACTAGCAGGCATGGACACACAACGACTACTCAAAGAGATGGGAGCTGATGAAGTAGCTGCCTTTGCCGTGGCGGCCTGGGAAAAAATCACCCTGCTGGTGGGCCCGGAAAATGCCGACAAAATTCAGGAAACCATTGGCGAATCGCTGGAAAAACTCTCAGAAAAAACCGCTGTTACGACTTATGTCAAACGCTTTCTCGATACCGACATCATCTACCGCGAAAGTCGGGCAATAATTCAGGCCTATGACGGCCCCGCTGCCAAAATGGCCCGACTCACGCCCAAAATTATCGCCATCGAGGGTAGCTTTTCCGGGCGAGATAAAATTGTTGCGACCCTCATCCGCCTGTTTTCGCTGGCCCGACTCACGCAGGTGCTACGCACACCACCCTGGGGCCCGCTAATTTCCGCGTCAGGCTACCTGTTACTCATCGGCTACGAACTTTACAGCGCGCACGACCATTTGGGAACTGAACGCTTTGCCCTGCTGGATCGCGTTACAGGTGTGCGCACCTTGGTGCATGAGCAGTTGGCCCCAGAAACAACGCAACCCTCCTCCTAAAACACCCCCTTTTTCAAGAGCCTTTGTAACAAAAAGTGAAAAAGCACTTATCTTCATCACCTTGACACAAAGCGCTACCTGTCACGACCGACACCATCACCTTTTTCCATCATCTCATGTTACTACTAAGGTAGCCCGGCTAGAAACCACTAAGACACGAAGCCACAAAGGCACAAAGAAAGAAAGGTTTTGAAATTCTTGGTGTTCTTAGTGTCTTTGTACCTTTGTGGTGATTGAAGTCGGGTACGTTAGTCGTTACCATCTCATTCATTTTGGAGCACTTCATGGATCCTGTTGCATTTCACATCGGCTCATACCCCGTTTTCTGGTACGGCATCATCATCACCACCGGCGCGGTGCTGGGCTCGTGGCTGGCCTCGTGGATGGCTGGCAAACGGGGCCAAAACCCTGATCACATCTGGAACATGCTCATTGTCGTTCTTATTTTGGGCATTTTGGGCGCGCGGCTTTATCATGTTTTTTCAAGACCCGCGGTGGGCATCGGCTGGGATTATTACAAAGAACATCCCGCAGATATTTTCATCCCGCACAATGGCGGTTTTGCAGGCCTGGGCATCTATGGCGGCTTTATTGGCGGCGTGATTGGCGTGCTGGGCTACACCTGGTTTCAAAAGCTCAAGTTTTTCCGCTGGGCCGATTTTGCTGTGCCTGGCGTATTGCTGGCGCAGGCCGTTGGACGTTGGGGCAACTTTGTCAATCAGGAACTTTTTGGCCCTCCCACCACCAAGCCCTGGGGCATTAAAATCGATTGTCTGAATCGACAGTACTACGAAAAGTTCAACTGCAAGGTGCTGGACGCCAACACCCGCTTTCATCCCACATTTTTGTATGAATCACTGTGGAATCTAACAGGTGTTGCGCTGATGGTATTCGCCTTCAAAAAGTATGGCGATAAATTGCGCAGCGGCGATATGCTCTTCTTCTATCTGATTTATTATCCCCTGGGCCGCTTTTTCATTGAACTTTTCTTCCGCCCCGATGCCTGGACCATGGGCTCATTACCCACAGCCTCGATCATCTCCCTTGTTTCTATGACGTTGGGTGTGCTGGGAATTCTTTACAACCATACGCTGCGCAAGCCCGCCAAATAAACTTGGGCACTTAAGTAGGCAACGCTATGAAAATTGTTACTACTAAGGTCGCCCGGCTAGAAACCACTAAGACACGAAGCCACAAAGGCACAAAGAAAGAAAAAAGTTTTGAAATTCTTGGTGTTCTTAGTGTCTTAGTGTCTTTGTGGTGATTGAAGTCGGGTACGTTAGTCGTTACGAAAATTATCAAGAAAAATCTGTGCCATCTGTGTCATCTGTGGTTACAATCTTCGCCGTTGGTCGAGATGCACAGCACTTTTCTCAAATTTCAAATGTGCATCTACTTAAACCCGTTGGCCGAAGGTAAGTCGCCCGCATCATGCGCCCGCGGGTGAGCCGACTGCCCCCACAACAGCCCGACAGGCCCATGCCATCGGGCTGTTACTTGTCCATAATCAAACTATCGGGTATGATTATGGAAACATTTTCCCCCACCTGACGGCAAGGTCTGCCGCCAGGGTACGATTCAGGAAGGAGACCATCATGCGAGCAAAATTCCCCCGGATGCTGACGCTTATCGTTGTGATGCTAGCACTAGGCGCTATTCTTGGCGGTTGCGCTACGCTCCAACAGCAATGGGCCACTGGCAAACAAGTTGTTGTAGATTTAACAGCAGCCGAAGCCCCGAACCAGATAGCTGTAGCCACGCACACGCCCGTTGTGCCCATCTCAAAAGAAAAAGCTCAGAATCTGTGGCAAAATATCCGCGAACAAGGACAACTGGTAGTCGCGGTCTCGGGCGATGCTCCTCCCTTTGTTTTTTATAACGCAGATGGTGAATTGCAGGGCTCAGATGTAGAAACCATGCGCAAATTGGGCGAAAACCTGGGATTGGAAATCATTTTCCAGCGCGTACCCGCAGAACAACTGCTGGATAAAGTGCAGACAGGCGAACTCAATGCAGCCATTGGCGGCATCGCTATCACACCACAAAGCGCAGAAAAAGTCGCATTCAGCGATCCCTATCGCAGCATCGACTTGGCCTTGCTATTGAACCAGGATGCCCAACTGGAAACGCTAACATCCATCGAAGAATTGGCCAACTATCGGCTGGGTGCCGGACAAAATGATGCACTGGCGAGCTGGCTGCTGGAGTTGGTGGATGCGGGAACGCTGCAACGGGAAAACATCAGTCTGTACCCCAGCGCCGAGGCTGCCACCGCCGCGCTGGCTGATGGCAAAATCGACATCGTTATCACCGATGCCCTGACAGGCCAAAAACTAACCGCAAGCACGCCGGGCCAATTACAATTGCTGAACAAAAAAGATGATGTGGTCCTCACATTCAAACCACTGCGCAACCAAACATTACAGCACACGCAATGGCAACTTGTGAGCTATAGCAATGACTCAGGGCAGCAAATACCGGTCCTTAGCAGCGCCCCCATCACCGCCACCATCACCGATGCCATCATCATGGGCAACGCCGGTTGCAATGCCTATGCCGCAGATATTCAAATCAACGAAGCCAATCTTACCATTACCCCACCTGTGATTCCCCGCCACCAGTGCGAGGCGGAAGGGGTGATGACCCAGGAAAACAATTATCTCGATGCCCTGCTGAAAGCGGCCACCTACACCATCGAAGGGGATGCGCTCATCTTCCGCGATGAAGCGGGAGAGGTTTTATTGCTATTCAAAGCTGCACCGCAACTTCATCTGGCTGACAGCCAGTGGCAATTGGTGGCCTACGGCAGCGTCTCACGCCCGCAAACCTTGCCCGCCGAAACCAGTGTCACCCTCACCATCGGGCCCGATGGCAAATTCTCGGGGACATCGGGCTGCAACGATTACACCGGCACGCTGACCACGCAGGATGCGTCCACCCACTTTGCGCTGGGCCCGGCCACCCTGAAAGCGTGCGACCCCGCCAGCAACACCCTGGAGACCACCTACCTGCAAGCATTGGCCCAAATCGAGCACATGGAACAGCAGCAAGATCGCCTGATCCTTAGCTACAACAGCGGGATGGATGCCCTGGTTTTTCGGGCGCAACGCCAAAACCCCCTGCAATTCTCCGACTGGGAACTCATCGCGTTTGGCTCTCCCGAGGCTGACAACGCCCCACTGACCACCACACAGCTTACCGCCTCCTTTGGCAAAGCAAAACTTTCCGGCTCTGCCGGGTGCAATGCCTTCGAAACCAAATTCAGCGTGGATGGTACGCATCTGCAAATTGGCAAAATTGCCCTCACCAGCATGTTGTGCCCCGACGAAAAAGTAACTGCACAAGAAAAATCCTACGTGAAAAAACTGCGCAACACTCGCAGCTATCAATTCACCGGATTCAAGATGGTGACCAGCGACCTGCATCAACAGCGCTTTGCCATTGCCCTGCCCCCGGGCGCCGATGAGCTGCTCAGCATGATGAATCAGGCCGTGGCGCAATGGGCGGAGCAGCGGGCCATAACCGCGGCCAACGCAGAAACTAACGCCGAAGCCACGCCCGAGCCTCCCACAACCAAGCCTGCCTGCAAAGACAAACTAAAATGGCTGGAAGATGTGACCTACGATGACCACAACATGCGCAAACCCCCACGCGTCGATCCGGGCACAGCCTTCCAAAAGGTGTGGCGGGTCAAGAACGTGGGCACATGCACCTGGAACAGCGAGTATTATCTCGACTTTTTCGAGGGCAACAAACCAGGCGCCCAAATGTCGGGCCAACGCACCTATGTGGCCCGAGAAGTGAAACCGGGCGAAACCTACGAACTCAAACTGAACCTGCGAGCCCCGCTGCAAAAGGGCAAATATCAGGGCTTCTGGAAGTTTTACAACGGCAACATGCGCCCCTTTGCCAAACTGTGGGTAGGCATCAAAGTCCCCAAGCCAGCGACCCCCTTCCCCACACCAACGCCCACCCCCGAGCCTGAGCCTCAGCCCATCCTGCAACTGACTGCAACACGCACCCACATGCAGCCCAAACAATGCACCATCCTCACCTGGCATACCGAAAACATCGCCCAGGCCTACCTTTTCAAGAATGACGAGCCCTGGGAAGGCAACGAAGTGGAGGCCGACGGCACGCAAGAAATCTGCCTGGAAACAACCAGCACCTATCATCTTGGTGCAACGCTGGCCGATGGCAGCCAAGAGGTGAAGAGCCTCACCATCGAAATTTCGGCCATTGCTCCGCCACAAATTGTCAGCTTCGAAAGCAATCCCCCAGAACAACTCACGCCGGGACAAAAGCTCACCATCCTTTGGAACATTACCGGCGATGTGCAAAAAATCGACATCAGCCGCAACGGCATTCCCACCATGAGCAATGCGCCCAGTTTTGGCTCGCTCAGCGAAACGCCCGCCATCACCGGAACAATCACCTACACCTTGCAGGCTGTGGGACCTGGCGGCATCTCGCAAGCGGGCCTGGTGGTGCAAGTGGTCGATGAAGCGCCCACACCCACGCCTGAACCTCTGGCAGATGCACCGGGCGTCGAGTTGATTGCAGGCTGGTTGCTCACAGGCATCACCAACGATGCAGGCGAAGCGCAAACGCTACTGCCCGACACAGCCATCATTCTGGCCTTTGACACCGGCGGCAACTTCAATGGCTTTGCCGGATGCAACAATTACAGCGGTCTCTTTAGCGTGCGCCCGGGCAATGGCTTAACATTGCAGCCCGCCCAACTCACCCGCATGGCCTGCGACCAGCCTCAGGGCGTCATGGCGCAAGAACAAGCCTACATGCAACTACTGGAAAGGGTCAGCAGCTACCAAGTCGATGCTGAGGGTGTTTTGCAACTTGAAACCGAAACAGGTGCAACCCTTAGCTTCATCCGCAACACGGCACCGTAGCGGCCAACGGGATTATCCCGCCTCCATCCCACCCACAACATCGCCCATGCCCGCAGCACGCCAGGCATGGGCGATGCTTTGCGTGCTGTGCCCAACACCTACCTGGCCGGCCGCGTCCACCACAATCCAGCCCGCTTGCCCCTGGGGCACACGATGATGAAAGCGTGCTTGCGCCTGGGCCGCGGCTTCGGGCGCACTCAGCCCCGACGCCAACAAATCCATGATGAGAAAACTCAGGCCCGCGCGCAAAATGTGCTTACCCTGGCCCGTGGTGACCACAGCCCCGTAACGATTATCGGCATAGTAGCCCGCACCAGGCAGCGGCGAATCGCCCACCCGGCCCGGCAGCTTGAAACTGATACCCCCCGTGCTATTGGCCGCGGCCAGATTGCCGCGGGCATCCAAAGCCACCGCTCCCACGGTATCAGCAGTTTCGGCCTGCACCTGCTGCTGATATTGCTGTATTCGGTACGGCGTGCGGAAAAGAGCATTATCCACCATCGCAACACCCTGCTGCTGCGCAAAAGCCTCGGCGCCGGGCCCGCCTAAAATCGCATGTCCCGATGCAGTCATCACCAGACGAGCCAACGAAATAGGATGCTCCACGTGCTGAATCAATGTCACAGCGCCCGTGGCCCGACTCGCCCCATCCATGATACCCGCATCCATCTCCACCTGGCCCGCGGCATTGAGAACCGACCCATGCCCGGCATTGAAAACAGGATTATCCTCCAATGCCCGCACCGCAGCTTCCACCGCGTCCAGAGCAGAACGGCCATCGACCAAAACCTGCCAGCCTGTGGTGGCCGCGGCCTTGCAGCCTGCCACAGCATCCTGGCGACGCCAATCAGGAAAACGGCCAGCGCCACCATGCACAAAAATGACCATCGGAGAAAGAGGACGCGTTGTCATGGAAAAACTCCCGGATGAGTGCAAAAACATGCGGTGTGGAGAGGTGATTTCTTCCTATTTTCGGGATATTCCTCTTCACGTTTTAGGAAAAGCATGATACCATGTAACTCCCCTGCATACAACGCTGACCATCCTCCAGGGAGCAAGATCCACCATCCATCTGCAACCCTGCCCAAAGTCAACATCCAACGCCACCGGAGCTAAAATGTTCAACCGTTTTTCACACCTTCTCCTGCTTATTCTCATGCTGCCCCTGATGCTGGAGGGGTGTGCGCCCGCGAGCCCGCCCCAGCCTACGCCTACACGCGTAACGCCTGCGCCCGAGCCCACAGCCACGCGTGCGCCCGAAGCCAACAGTCTCGGCCTGACAACACAAGACATCGCCCTGGATGCGCAGGGTGTGGGCGAACCCTGGCAAGCGGTGCTGGTTCCGGCCCTGCCCTTTGACATCATGCGGGCGCCCGGGCCCTCGGGCCTGCCGCAGCACATCCAGATACTGTTCGATGGCCTAACCGACCCCTTTCAGCGGTCCCAGGGACAAGCCGTGATTTTCATCATTCCGGTAGAGCCTTATCGTAAACTGTGGGCTGACCACGACGCCCAGGTTGTGCCCGACCATCTGCAAAAAATCAAGACACTGAGTGACAAGTTGCCGCAACCAGCGCCTGTACGCAGTTTGCCCGTATTGCCCACCGAAGAAATCTGGGGCATGAATGATTTCGATACGCAGATGCGAGCCTTATCGGGCATCAACCACCACGGCGTTCGTTTTGTAGGACGCTTTGCCATGGAGGCCCGCCCCGTAGTCAATGAAGACTTGCGCTACATCTACCAGGGCCTTAGCAACGATGGCCGATTTCTCATCGCCGCGTTCTTCCCGGTAAGCACCTCTGAGCTGGCCGACGCCCAGGAAGGGGTGAGCCAGCAAGAAAACCAGGACTTTATGAGCAACGGGCCCGGTTATCTCAGCGCCAAAGCCCAAGAGCTGGATCTGCTGCCCGCTGATGCCTGGCAGCCCGATTTGAGCAAGCTGGATGCGCTGGTGGCCTCGCTGCACTTTTGAGGAGATTCGTTACGACTAAGATAGCCCGGCTAGAAACCACGAAGACACGAAGCCACAAAGGCACGAAGAAAAGAAAAAGCTTTGAAATGCTTGCTGTTCTTAGTGTCTTTGCGCCTTTGTGGTGATTGAAGTCGGGTACGTTAGTCGTTACGGAGATTGAAAAGATGAGCAGTCAGCAACCCATTGAACGACGTACGCTTTCGGCACACTTTCAGCTTTTGTTGATGGACTCGATTTCGTACATCGGCGAGGACGCCCGGGGCCAGATTGTGGTTTCGGGCTCTCATGGCGGCAGTGCGGCAGTACGCTATGCCATCCCCATCCGTCCAAGACTGGCAGTGTTCAATGATGCCGGTGGCGGCAAGGATGATGCAGGCATCGTGGGGCTAACCATGCTGGAAGCAGCGGGCATCGCGGCGCTGGCAGTGCAACACACATCCGCCCGCATTGGCGAGGCCCTGGATACCTGGGAATCGGGGGTAATTTCGGTGGTGAACGGGCCCGCGGCCGCGCTGGGATTCAGACCGGGACAAGCATTACAGCAAGCTGTGCGGACCTGGGCACAAATGCCATCGTCGGCATGATGCGCAAGGACGCGAGCATCAGTTATTACGCGTCACGTCCTCGCACATCACGCGCTATCTACCAAATGTTAGGCAAAAACTGACGATAATCAAAAGAAAGCGCCCGATCTTCCACCACACCCAAAAAGGCTGTTTGCTGGAAGTTGGGAAAGACCAGGGAGAGATGACCGTTGAGCAGACGTTTTTTGACGATTTCGCTGAGAATGGTGCGATAATCGGTGGTTACAGCCAAATCACCCCGATCCAAAGCCTCATCAGCAAGACCGGGCCATGCACCGTAAACTTTGCCGCCATTCACGCCGCCCCCCATAAGGAACATGGCGTTGCCGTGGCCATGATCGGTGCCCTTGCTGGCATTTTCCTGCGCCCGACGCCCGAACTCGCTCATCACCACCACAGTGATACGGTGCATGTCATCCTGCATGTCGGTGTAAAAGGCGCTAAGACCACCAGCCAGCTCTTGCAACAAATTGGCCAATGGCCCCTGCACGCCGCCCTGGGCCGCGTGGGTGTCCCAACCATTGATATCGATGGCTACAGCCTCAAGCCCCATGTTTGCCCGGATAATTTGCCCGATTTGCTTCATGCCCTGGGCAAAGCCGGTTTCGGCGTAGCTGGCTCCGTGCTGCGGTTCATATTGGGCAGGATTGGCCTCAGTAAGGAAATCGAAGGAGGAAAAAATCTTCTGCCCAACTGCATCGAGCTCACTTTCGCCGCCGTAAAACGCTTGCAGAGCAACTTTGACCCGGGCAGCTTCTGTCTCGTTGGCATTGAGATTAAACGCTTCGATAGATTTCATAGAAAGCGCCTCTACAGGCCCAAACAGCGAAAGCTGCTGAAGATTGCCCCAGCCCAAGGCCCGAAATGGTGAATCATTGGTAGAAGTCATGCTGTCCAGATGACGGGCAATCCACCCCGTTCTGACGCTGGTGTCACCAGGGGCGCCACGTTCCATGAAATCTTGCGCCTCGAAATGTGAACGAGAGGGGTGCGGGGAGCCGGAGGCATGAACGATAGCCAAATCCTGCTGGGTGTAAATATCTTTGAGTGGCTCCAGCGCCGGATGCAGGCCAAAAAAACCATCCAAATCAATGGCGCCATCAGTTTGATCGGGATCGGGGATGCGGGTGCTGCTGCGCAACTGATGATAGCGGGCCTCGGCGTGGGGCACAACTGCGCTCAGTCCATCCATGGCCCCGCGCAAGAAAACGCTGATGAGAATATCGCCAGCTAAATCGTAACCGGCAGGCCGAAAGACCATGCGCGGGCGAGAACCCAAGGGCCATCCCCCAGCCATGGCAGAGGCCCCGGAAAGTTGCAAAAATGCTCTTCGTGTCAGATTCATGGTTGTCTCCTGAATAATGGTGGGGCTTATCGCCACTGGAAGTAGGGAGAATCGAGCAGCAGCGCCACCAACTCGGGCAGGCGCTGGCGGTCTTCGGGGTCGGTAAGATGAAAACTGTTGTCGCTTCCCATCAGATAGGTTAGCAATTGTGCCCGGTCATCGTCATGGATGCTTTGGTGCAGCACCAGATCGATGAAATAGTCTACGACCTCCTCCGCACTGGCATCATCGCCCAGCTCCTCCTCGAATATGTTCCACGGAACTTGCACCCGCTTGTCGTGGCCCTCAGCCAAAGCCAGGCCGATGTTCCAGCGGGCCAGCAGGGCATTGGTGTTCAGCCAGGCTGAGGTTTCATCGGGGTAGCCATCAGGTGTAGGCCAGGCAAACAAAGGCTGCCCCAGCAGCATCAGAGCCCGGTGCATGCCCATGCCCGCAGCATTGGGAATCTCCAGCGTGCGCACAGCCGCGCCAATCAATTGAACGGGCTGACGGAATTTCTGGCCGGCACTGGCATAGAAATCATCATGGGTAAAGATGGTGCGCAGCACAGCAGGAATGCTGCCGTGGGTGTCGCGAAAGGTTTGCGCTGCGGCTTCTACCACACCTGCAGGAGGGTCATCGGCCACGTAGCGCACACAGAGCCGATGCGCCACGTAGCGACTGGTGGATTCATGCCCGGCCAGCAAATCCAGGGCGCGCTCTCCCTCATCCAGGCCATGCCCAGCAGGAAAATCTTGCTGCAACAGGGTCTTGCCCCCCCAATCGTGCCGCCGCGGGGCAAAGATGAACTCCCCCGAGCCTCGCTGCACAGTCCAGCCAGTAAGGATGCGGGCCAATTCTTTGACATCGGTCTCAGTGTAGCCACCATTCACGCCCAGGGTGTGCAGCTCCATGATTTCGCGAGCGTAATTTTCGTTGGGCGCTTGGGCGGTGCTGGTAACATTATCAAGATAAACCAGCATGGCAGCTCCGTGGGCATCGGCGCCCAAGATCTCGCGAAAGGTTCCCAATGCGTGGGCCCGAATCACATCCCGATCCTGGCCCGTTTTGAGCGCCCGCATGGCGCCATTGAACATGAAAACGGAAAAGTGTGTGCTCCAGTAATCGACCATAGCCTGAAAAAGCTGGCGGTGACTGTAAACAAAACGCTCCAAGGTGGCCGCCTGAAGTTCACGAATCACCCGCGCAAAGTCATCCAGCTCGGTAATTTCTTCGACCGACATGGCCACCGTTTCGTAACGGCGACTGATGCGGGCCTCCAGGCGACTGTCATCGATGTTTTCAGGAGAGAGCTGTTCATCCAGCCAAGCCTCGATGCCCATACGCCGCACCCGGCGCAACGAGGCCCGGGTAGGCCCAAAGGTGGCCCGCCGCAGCAGATGCAGAACAGGGTCAACTGTATCGGCGGCAGAGCCCCGCCACTGAATGGTGGGACGCGACCGAGGCGCACGGGCCTGAACCAGTCCGCTGCCTGTAGCGCCCAGGGCCACTGCCGATAAACCACTAATTTTGAAAAAATCTCGCCGTGTAAAAGACATAAGTCGCTCCTGAAAAAGGATTGAGAGAAAGGCGTTAGAACGAGTAACAGGTGGGGATACAGAAATCATCGCGGGCAAACGTCATTAAAGCATCACTAAATTGTAAAATTTCTGTAACCATACCGGTAATGACCATCATTCAAGGCTCGAAGATGGCAAAGAACGAAAAAACGTTACGACTGCAGCTTGACAACGGCGCAGAAATACATTAACATATAAGCATACTTTTATACGTTTACCCATTCCGAGGAACCCACATGTCCGATTTATTCCCCTCTCACTGCGAAGCGGAACATCCCGATGCCAATCAGGCGCTGGCTGCCAACTTGCTGGATGCCCGCGTGGCAACCGAAGTAGCCAACTTGTTCAAAGCAATGGCCGACCCCACACGCGTGCGCATCATGGGCCTGCTGGCACACGCGGAGGTGTGCGTGGGTGATCTGGTGCGGGTGCTGGCGATGAGTCAACCGGCCATCTCGCACCAATTGCGGGTGCTACGCAATTTGCGAGTGGTTCGGGCCCGAAAATCTGGCCGCCATGTGTTTTACAGCCTTATGGATGATCACATTCGCGCACTTTTCAAGCAGGGCGTGGCACACATCGAAGAAGGCTAAGCCTCACATCGACACGACTCACAAACGCTATGACAACACCACAACTTTTTACCGTCACCCTCATCGTCACCTACCTCATTCTGGCCATGGTCATCTGGTCGCTGGCTGTGCCCCGGCACCGCATCTGGCCCCCGCCCCGGCGCAAGAGCTGGCAGTATCATCTTTATTGGTGGTTTTTTTACATCGACACAGCGCTAAGTCTCTGGCTACTGGCCCGAGACTGGAATACTTGGTGCCTGCCTGACCCGTTGCGCTTCTTTGTGGGCGTGCCCTTGCTACTTTTAGGCGCGGCCTTCTCGTTGTGGGCAATTATCGCGCTGGGTTGGGGCAACACCTATGGCCGGGCCCAGGGCTTCACTGACCGCGGCCCCTACCAATTTACCCGCAATCCGCAATATGTGGGCGACATGGTGATGCTGGCAGGCCTGATGCTCTGGGCCAACAGTGTCGATGCCGGCGTCATCCTGCTACTCATCATCCTCACCTTTGCGCTCATGCCTCTGCCCGAGGAGCAATGGCTGCCCGGGCACTACGGCGACACCTATCAAGCCTACAAAGCCAGCACACCCCGGTTTCTCTAAGCCCAAAACACCGCACCCACTTATGTCACACAATCACAACAGACAACATCACCACCACGATCACGGCAGTGCGCCCGCTTTTTTGCCACATGCCTTGCAAGAACGCTGGCCCCTTTTTTTGGCGGCGCTGGCCGGGCTCTTTTGGCTGGCAGGCTGGGCCGGGCATCATTTTTGGGGGATGAGCGAATCGCTGGCCCTGGGGTTCTTCCTGTTCTCCTACCTGGCCGGAGGCTACGACATCGCCAGCCACGCCCTGCCCGCGTTGTTTCGAGGCAAGCTGGATACCGATGTGCTGATGCTGCTGGCTGCCGCGGGGGCAGCTATCCTGGGCCAGTGGGCCGAAGGCGCATTCTTGCTCTTTCTGTTTGCGCTGGGGCACGCGGGCGAGCATTATGCGCTGGATCGGGCCCGCGACGCGGTGAGTGCGCTGGGCAAGCTGATGCCCGCGACCGCGCGCATCAAACAGGGTGCAGCCATGGTGGTGGTTCCCGTAGACCAGGTAGAGCCGGGCCAGATTGCGGTGGTGCGCCCGGGCGACCGCATCCCCGTGGATGGTGTGGTGCTGGCGGGCGTGAGTGCGGTGGATGAGAGCCCCATCACCGGCGAAAGTGCGCCCGCGCTCAAGGAGCCGGGCCAGCAGGTGTTTGCCGGGTCTATCAACCATCAGGCCGTGCTGGAGGTGCAGGTGACACACCGAGCTGCCGATGCCACGCTCAGCCGCATCATGCAGATGGTGGAGAAGGCGCAGCAGCAGAAAGGCGCGGTGCAGCGCACCACCGAACGTTTTATGCGCTGGTTTGTGCCCGCGGTGCTACTTTTGGTGCTGACGGTGGTGGCGCTACCGCCGCTGCTGGGATGGATGCCGCTGCAAACCAGTTTTTATCGGGGGATGTTGCTGCTGGTGGCTGCGTCGCCCTGCGCGCTGGCGGTGGGCACGCCCGCCGCGGTGCTGGCAGGCATTGCGCAGGCTGCTCGCCACGGCGTTCTCATCAAGGGGGGACGGCATCTCGAAGCGTTGGCAGGCATCCAAGCGATGGCTTTTGACAAAACAGGCACGCTGACCCAGGGGCGTTTTCAGGTGACAGACATCGTTCCTTTCAATGGCGTCACACCTGACGCATTGCTGAGTCTGGCCGCGGGCGCTGAGCTGCACAGCAACCATCCCCTGGCCCGAGCTGTGGTGCAAGAGGCCCAGGCCCGGCAGCTCACCCTGGCTAAGGTGAGCGATTTGCAGGAGTTGCCGGGCCGCGGGGTGCAGGGGATGCACCAGGGGCAGCGCATTGCCGTTGGCTCGCCCCGCCTCTTTCAGGAGGCATCCCACGCCGCGCCCACGGCCCAACAGCGGGCCACGGTGGATGCGTTAGCTGCCGGTGGCAAGAGCGCCATGCTCATCCAGGTGGAGAACGAGCAGCAAGGGGTGCTGGCCCTGGCCGATACGCCACGTCCGGGTGCGCGAGCGGCCCTGACCGCACTGCACAAGCTGGGCGTGCGGCATCGGGTGATGCTCACCGGCGATCATGCGCAAGCTGCCGCGGCTACGGCACGACAGGTGGGCGTTACCGAGACTCAAGCGCAGTTGCTACCCCAGGACAAGTTGCAGGCGATTCAGGCATTGCAGCGGGCGCATGGAGCGGTGGCCATGGTAGGTGACGGCGTGAATGATGCGCCCGCGCTGGCCGCGGCCACGGTGGGCATTGCCATGGGCGCGGCGGGCACCGCAGTGGCCCTGGAAACCGCTGATGTGGCGCTGATGGCGGATGATTTGGGCAAATTGCCCTTTGCCGTGGGCCTAAGTCGGGCCAGCCGCCGCATCATCATTCAAAATCTGGTCATTGCCCTGGGCGTGATTTTGCTGCTGGTGGCCGCGTCGCTGCTGGGCCGGGTGGATTTGAGTCAGGCTGTTATTTTGCACGAAGGCAGCACCCTGGTGGTGGTGTTCAACGCACTGCGGTTGTTAAGGTATCGCGGATATTGATGAGCTTTTGCCTGCTATATCTTCAATCTGGACGAAGAGCGTATCGATTCTTCGTGGCAAAGGATTGAGGGCCACGACCAGTATTGTGGCAAAACGCCTTCTTGCTCACTCAGCCTTGGGACGAGCCAATGACACGCCGGTAATCATGCCGCCCTGCGGAAAACAGCCGGTTTTCCGC
>CAZMDD010000060.1:0-9700 GCA_964565065.1 uncultured Caldilineales bacterium
GGGTCGCCCAGCGCAGCATCGTCGAGAAACTGGTCAGGAGTCGTCATCATGCGGGTTTGCCCGGTGCCACTGAGTCGAAAATAAGGCGTATCGCTGGCCCAAACCTGATAGCCACTGTACGCCGACGTGGGCGACCAATCCAGTTGCAGCAAACCGCCCGCCTGAACCGATGCTGTGACCAGCGGCAGAAACACCGGATTATCCACTGGCATGGCCATTTTGGTGTCGGAAGCCACCACCGTGCCTGTTACCACCGCACGCAACGTTATCTGATAATCGATGTCATTGGCGAGTCCGGTCAAGGTGTAGCCACGCTGGTCAAACGCAAGACCGGTGATTGGCGAAGGCTGGTCGCCCGCGGGCCCGTCATAGCTAATCTGCCAGGTGGCGTTGGTGGGGATAGAGCCCAGCACATCCCAGGTGAGATGCAGGGCCTGCCGGCCGGGCGCCACATGCAGCGACAGCGCATCGATTTCGATGATGGCGTAAAGCTGCTCTGTCTCCGTCAGATCATTCCATTGCGAGCTCTGCCCCAGCGCACCGCTACCCAACTGCCATTCGGTGATAGCCATGGCCGCAGCATCCTGGCTGTTATTCCAATTATCGGGCTCATGCTGCACATGATTGCTGGTTGTATCGCGGCCCCAATTGCTAAACCGGCCCCCCACCGCGCTCCCGGCCTGCGTGCCAGACCAGAAACGCACCTGGTCATCCTCCCAGCGCCATTGTCCCTCGCTGGCCTTGTCGTTGGCCCCAATCCACACATACGACGCATTGCCGCCCGTAGCCGAATCGGTGTTGCCATATTCTGACGACTGGATGTAACGGTAAAGCCGGGAATAAAGCTCATCATTTTCCAACTTGTCGCTGATGTGCGCCAGATAACCGCCTGCAGCGTGCGCCGCATCTGAAGCAGCCTGCCAGGTGCGAGGTACCTTTACTATGCGGTACATCTGCTTGTTGAATGTAAACGTGTCATAGCTGCCACGGGTCGAAGTCATCAGATCATCGATGCTGCCACTGCCGCGGATGTAAAAGCCGTAGATTAACGCCACGCTGTTGGTGGGCATTACCCGGTGCAAATCTGCCTCGATATCGCGGGTGATGTCTATCCAATTGCCTGCTGCCGTTGCTGCGCCCAGAGCATTGTGGATGTAATCCTTGCCATTGGCTTGCTCATAGCCCAAATCCAGGTCATCTGGTGTGTAGTAGATGTAAAGTGGGTCATACTGTGCGGTTCGCACTTTAACATAGAATTTGAATGGCTCGTTGTATTTCATGCTCCACGAAACCACAAAACCGCTGCTGATGTTGAGATTGGTGAGCCTGAAACCATCGTCAGTGCCATTGGCCCCGCTAAACGTAATCACCCGGCTACCTCTTTCGGCATCCTCAACATTGGCAATCGTACCACCCACGCCATCATACACAGACCATCCCTCGGTGTCACCATCTTCGGCATCCTCGTGGATGGTGCTGATTTCGACCCGGCGTGTGGCAAATGCACCATGCCCGCTGCTATCGTGTACGCGGTAAGTGACTGCGTAGCTGCCGGGCACAGCGGTGTCAACGTTATTCACCACCGTCATTTGTGCGCTGATGTCACCATCGATGTTGTCGCTGGCAGTGGCTCCGGCGTCGGTATACGTCGCGTTTTGAGGAACAGTAATTGTGGCATCTCCTTTTAGCGCAATGGTTGGCGGCGTTTCATCACCGACCGAATCGGTGGCTGCCATCAACTTGATATCATCCAGCCGCCCGGAGCCACGAATGGCCATGCGGTAGATGAATTCAACGCTGTTGCCCGGGTCCAGCAGTGCCAAATCAGCGTCCAGATCCCGGATAAAGGTTTGCCATGTGCCGTTTTTGGCACTGGAACCCAGGCTAAAGCGATAACGCGCACCGCCATGGGTGATCTCGTTGCCGTTATCGGTGGGTTGGTAGACGAAAATTTTGTAGCCATTGGTGGTCTCGGCGCTGACAAACAGCGAAAAATCTTCACTGTATTTCATGCGCCACGAGAAAACATGCTTTTGCAGGTCGTGCCAGTCGCTGCCAAATCGAAACCCATCATCTGTGCCATTGGGCCCGGAAAGCTCGATGACCCGGCTTCCTGTTTCGGCATCCATCACATTGGCAATCGTACCACCCACGCCATCATACACAGACCATCCCTCGGTGTCACCATCTTCGGCATCTTCATAAACAAAAACGCTGGGGGCCACCTCTACGCTGCGAGTTACCTGAATGGCATCGTTGCCACTGGCATCGCTGACATCGTAGGTGATGTTATAGTGCCCCACAACCGCGGTGTTGACCGAACCGGCCGTAACGATATTCGCTGAAATGTCACCATCCACGTCATCGATGGCTATGGCTCCTGCATCTACAAAGGGCTCTCCCGCCATGATAGACATGCGATAATCGCCATTCAGGCTGATGGTGGGAATAACCAAATCATGGGTGGTGCTGAATTCGTTGCACAGTGATTGATCGGGCAGTGCGCAGGCCAGCTCTTTTACCCAGCCCGCCACGATTTTGGAGCCTTGAGGCTCGTAGTGGCCTCGATCCATCCACTCGTTGCTCTGGCCCGGATTGTGGATACAACTGCCGAATGTAGATTGTAATTTTTCATCGGAGTATTTATCGAATTCGTGTAGCGTTTTGGCGTGCAGGTCCAGCAATTGCACATTTTTGGTAGCAGCCACATCGCGCACATAGCCGGGAAACACGCCGCGATCATCATAATGCGAACCATCGGCATTTTTGTTGCGTCCCACCGGTGTGGTAATCAGAATTGGCGTGTAACCCAGCGCCACTGCCTGATCCACATAATAGGTGACCGCTGCCTTGAAATCCCTTTCGGTGAAGGCAATGCGATCTTCGTCCGTCTCGTTGGAGTATTTGCCCCCTTCCCATTGCTGCGTGTCGGCGTTCCAGTAGCCATAGTAATAATGCCCCTCGTTGCTGCTGCCAAACTGAATCAGCAGGAAGCCGCCATCGGGGTTGGCGGCCATCATGCTGCTGGTGGAATCCCAGTAGCGGTTAAGCGGGGTGGGATTGGCGGGGTCTTCCCGGAATACTTCATCATCTGTGCCGCCAGGAGGCCCGTTGCGGTAGGTTTCGGCTGTTGAACCTTGCCGGGATTTGTTGATGGCATTGGCCGGGTATTCCAGATACAGCGCTAAATCATCGCCCCAGCCGCGTAGCGTGTTATCAGGATTATCGGGCCCGCAGTCTTTGTTATCCCACGAGACGTTGTGGCGATGAACCGTTGAATCGCCAATGATGAAGATTTTGTGATTTGCGTTGGCCGCGGGGGTCGCGGCAGATGCTGCGTTCACAATTGCCAACAGTACAATCATTGCCAGCAAGAGCTTTTGTGTGATTTTGAATGATCTAAGCATTAAATTTGTCCTGTCTGGTTCAGAGTCCAATGTGTGGCTCGCACAGTGTCCATGTTCATCGTCGCTGAAAGATAACAAGCGCTTTGCACCGGAATCAGGCGAGCCATCGGTTGGTGTGTAATATGAGTTTGATGAGTTGTAATCGTCTACAAGACTCATTTTAAGTTCATGCCGTTAACTACTTAAGAACACCAAGAATTTCAAACCTTTTTCTTTCTTTGTGTCTTTGTGCTCTGGATAGAACCGTTACGTTTCAACTTTCATAGCATCACTTACTTAATGCAAAGTCGAATTCGCCGACACGATTAGAGCGGCTGCGTCCGTTGGGGAGCAGGCCCACAATTTGGTAGTAGCGATTCTGCCAGGGATTGCCGCGAGCGTCATCCTCTATAAATTGCCAGGGGGGCGTTTCGACCACTTGTGGCGTGCCCACAGGCTCAAAGTAGGGTGCGTTGCCCTGCCACACCTGGTAACGGGTGTAAGCAGGGTCATGTGTCCAGCTTAGTTGAATCGCGTCATCGCCGCTGGGGCTGATGGTGATGAGGGGCAGGTATAGGCTGGCTTCGGCAGGGCGCAGCAGGATGATGCCGTCGTGCGCGGGAAGTGTGACTTGGGTCACAACACTGCCATCGTTGATGGATGGCACTTGTTGGCCCGAGATTTTGCGGTATTCTCCTCCCAAATCGATGGTTTGGGCGCTGTGGGTGGCATTGATCAACGCCACGCCTCCCTCAAAATCTCGTCGCCACACATCGGTGTTGCCTGCTCGCAGTTGCACATCATCCAGCCAGACTGTGCCAGTGGTTTGCCCCAGGCCAAAGTAGAAACCGGCCTGTGTGTCGCTGCCCTGAGCATTGAGCGGAATCTCGAAATGTTGCCATTGGCTGCTGAGCTGGAAGGGGTCATCCAAAGTCAGATAGTTGTCCCAGGGGGCGGCATTTTTTTGCGCCCATACGCTTAGCGCCCGCGGAGCATCGGCCCGGGCCCAAAAACTAATGGTGTAATCTTGCCCCTGACTGAGACTGACCGGCTCGAAACTGAACGCGATGCGCCAATCGGTTCCAGCGGCTTGGGTGATGGTGATGCGGGCTGCGGCGTTGCCCTGGGCTGTATCGTTGCTTTCTAGGCTGAGACTGGCGGCGTAGCCGTCATCGGCCCACAAATCCCAATTGTCCAGGTCATCTTGTGTTTCGAACTGAGCGCTTGCCAGCAAGTTCGGGCCAAGCTGGATGTTGGCCGCGTGGTAAGCGGGCCCCAACGGCTGTCCCAGATAGCCGCGACCTTGCCCCGCGTTGTCATATTCATCGAACCACAGCAGACACAAACTGCCATGCCCATTGGTGCCAATTTCATAAGCGAAGTAGCCATTGTTGAGCAGGTTGGTGGTCAGGCCATAGCGCATTTTTTGATAATTGGGGCTAAAATTGGTGTCGTCGCAGGGGTTGTTCTCGTGGTAGCCATCAATTTCATAGGTTTCGATCATGCTGAGATTGGGCTTTTGTCCTTGCTGCATCCAATCGAAGTAGCTGCCATTTTGGCGGGGCCCGAACACCAGTTGGTGCCAGGGATAGGTCTCGTTGGGATAGCCTTCGTAGTTGTTGCCATTGAGCAAAGCGTAGTTAGGCATGGCCAGATTGGCAAAGAGGATGGTATCGCCAATGAGGGCCCGCAGTTCGGTCATGTAGCGCCGTAAGCCCTGGTTCCACGAGGCATCGAACGCACTGTAGCTGGCAGGCAGGGTGTTCGATTGATTGGGGTCGATGCTGCGGGCATAGCCGCCATCCACCAGCCAGCTTTGGTCGGGGTCGGCACGGTCGATGAGCAGGCCGTCCCAGTCGACGCCCGTCAACAGAGCCGCGCCTGCCTGAGCGTTGTAGCTGGCCCAGTTGTCGGGTCCTGTGCCCCCAATTTGTGCCCGTGGTGCCATCTCGCTAAGGTTAAGCACCCAGGATTCGGGCCAAAAAGTGATGTGCGCGGCGATGCGCGTGCCCGCATCATGCGCAGACGCGGGGCGCACAAAGCCCCGCTCCACGGTAAGTGTTTTGGCGCTTTCATTCACCGCGGTAATGCGTACACTTTCGCCATCGATGAGTGCCGTGTCGCCCACCTCGAAGAGCGCAAGATTTTCTTCACCGCTATCGACACGGGTTTCGGCGATGTGCAGCGTAGTGCTGGTGGTATCCACTGCCTGGGTCAGGGTGGTTCCTACCTGGGTCAAAAACCACTGGGCCGGGATGCTGGCTGTCTCCTCATCGGCGTTCCAGCTCAGTTCGCAGGCGTTGGTGGCATTCAGCAGGGTGAGCTGTGGGTTGATGGTTTTGAGCGGGGTCACGAATTCTTTTTCGTAATCAGAAAGGATGACCCAGTCGTAGCGGGCGATGTCGGTGAGGGGTTGCTCCCAGGGGTTGGGCCACCACATGCCCAGCCGGGGATAGTTGTTGGTGGGGTAGTCGGGCAGGGTGGGGTCCCAGTAGTTGCCAGTCATCAGCAAAAGAGAAAGCAGCGTAACTGTGTCTTCGTAATAGTCTTGATGCTGGTTGACTACGGCATCGTAGGCATCGTTCAGAAATGCCTGATGTGCGGGGGTGGTCATGGTTGCCACAGCCATGGGGGCTGCAAAGAAGGTCGAAAAGTAGTTGCTTGCGGGCAGAGGTGTGCCATCCAAATGGTAACCGGCCTGGATTTGGGTGGGATGGCCCTGAGTGGCGCTTACCACCCAGTTGGCAATTTTCTGCACCTGTGCCAACGAGGTAGGGTCACCATTGATGAGGGCATCGGTGGCGATACGCCAGGGCACGCGGCCCGCGTTGTAGTCAAAATCGCCATCGTGGGGGCCTTCGAGATGGTTGGGCGGCGCGGGCTCGGGCCAGTGGTCGGTGGCAGAGATGGGGACGATGAAGTCGGGCAGCAGGCCCGTGGCCGGGCTGTAATCGGTTTGCATGTTGTTGATGATTTCCTGCGTGGCGTCCAGCACCTCGTTCCAGGCCTGAAACTGACCACTGGCCCGACCAAAGGCCCGAAAATGCGCTGGCATGAAATCGGAACTGCGAGGCGAGTATTGCCCATGTTGCACGTCGTCAGCTTGTACCCAGTCGCCTAGCTCGGGCAGATGGCTATCGGGCCCGATGGTGGATTGGTAGATGGCGGTGATGAGCGTTTGGGCCTCTGTGGCATAGGCCACGGCGCCCGCGCTGCCCCATTGCGCATCTGCCAGCAGCAAGGCATAGGCCATGTCGGCATCACCATCAAACGCGCTGTCGTTGCCACTTTGTGGGTCTGCAGGCACTTGCCAGCCCATCAGCCGAGCGTCGATGTCGCTGGGATGCTGGCGCGCGAAGTACCACAGACCATCGAAAATCTGTTGAGCATCGGCGTCGTAGCCAGCCATGAGGGCGACAATGATCATGCCGTAGCCCTGCCCTTCGGAAACCGTTCTGCCTGAATCGTTCAGCCCATGCGAGACGCGATAAATGGGCCCGCCCGCGGGTGTTTGGCCCGGCTCAGTCAGCAGGTAGTAAGCTTTCCAGCGCTGATAAGCAGCACGTACATCGTCATCCAACTGGGCTTGCGTGCGGTGGTTGGGACGGATGCTGTGGGGAGCGTAGCTGCGGTGCTGCGGGAAGGGATGAGCCGGGGATGCCGAGGTGCGGGGGGCGCGGGCGCTGGCAGGCATGATGCGCTCAGGCGTGTGCGCAGAGGCAGATGTGTTGCAAGCGTTTAGCAGCAGTGCCGTCAGCAGGAGAATGGGCAGAAGATAACGGCGGGGAAAATTTGACATAGGGTTAGTGTATGATTTTTGAGTCGGTTACAAAGTTGGCAGAGAATCTGTAGTCGACGATAGAGGAAAAGAGGAAGGTGACTGTTGATTCGTTTCAGCCACCTTCCTCTGCTTTACGGCATCAATGACTTAGGATAACAGATTTTACCCGATATTGCTGTACGGCACAGAGGCGCAATGTAGGCTATGGGATGGGCCGTGTGGTGGCGTTAGAGGGTGTCGAAAAGCGCCATTTTTCAGTTGTGGGCCCGATACCATAGTCGTTGACCGCATTGATCCACCATTCATAGGTGGCACCTGCCGCAAGGTTGAGTTCTATAGATGTACCCGTTACCCAACGATAGATGCTGCCTCTGGAATTGATATTTTTGACATGCAGCAGGTATTGCGTGGCATCGGGTACTGCTGACCAGCGCATGCTGACTGTTGTGTGTGATGTCGTTGAGCCATTGGCTGGCTGCAGATGTGTTGGCATGGCTGGTAGGTCGCCATTTGCGCCGGCGGTAAAGGCCCACGGAGAGGTAGCGGGCCCATAGTCGCCATTTTTACATTGAACGCGAATTCGCCAATGATACATGGCATTGGGAACCAAATTACTCGTAATCCGAAATTCGGTTTCGCCGGGATGGTAAGCTTGTGTGGTGGAATAGGTTAGAGAGGTGAAATCGGGTGATTCCGCCAGGTAGAAATGGACATTTCTGATAGTTTCATCTTCATCCGCGCGCCACTGGAAGGTAGGGGCGATGGTGTTCAGAGAGGCGTCAGGGGCGGGGCTTATCATGGTGGGAATGGCTGTACAGAGATAGGCATTTTGGTAGACCATGGGAAAATAAGCTGAGAAGGGAGGGGAATCATCTGGGCCCGATTGTGCCATGGCTGGGTTTGTGAGCACAGTCAGAAGCAACAGGCCCAAAAGTGCAAACCAAAATGTGCGTTTCATTAGGAAGTCTCCTGGTATAACGTGTCGGTTGGGGCCGATTTTTGTGACGGGGAGATGGGGAGTCATTCCCCCGGAATTAGCGCAAAATCAAATTCGCCCAGATGGCTGGAGGGAAGGCTGCCGCCACTGCTGAGATGCCCATCCACCACGTAAAAGTAATTTTGAGCGGCATTGCCCACAGCGTCCGTGTCATCGAAATAAGTGGCCGGAGGCAGTACTGTGGCCCGAGCGGGCGGCGTGGGCGTAAAGTAGGGCGAGGTGCTGCGCCAGATGGTGTAGCTGGCATATTGGCTGTCGGCGGGCCAGCTCAGACGGGCTGTAGTGTTCCCTTCGCGGGTGATGATGACTGGCAGATAGAGCAACTCGGTGGCTGTGCCGCCGCAGCCCAGGCCAACATCATGCACATCGATGCCTGTGAGTGCCATGAAGTAGCTGCTGCCGTCGGCGCGCATAATTTTGATCTCATGCACCGATGTCCCGCCCGGGCGATCCATCCACAAACTGGCAATGCTGCCATCGGGCAGAACGCAGGGTGAGTTGTCGTTGTGGTAGTTGCCCACTTTGACCGGGGTGGTTGCTCCAGCGGGCAGGCGCCAGATTGTTTCGCCATCCCAATCTCCTTCAAAAACAATGCTGCCATCGGGGGCGTAGTCGGGGCTGTGCAGGGGATTGTAACGTGGGCCCGGGCCCTGGCTGGGCGTAAAAAGCACGCTGAATCCGGTGCCATCGGTGTTCACCTGGCAAATAGCCTCACCGACATCGTTCTGACTGTTGTCACAATCAAAAACCACCTTGCTGGCATCTGCGGCCAGCGCGGGCATGCTGTGCCACTGATAACTGGAAGAACCGGTGAGCAACGTTGGTGTGCCCCACACCCCTGCGCTGCGCACGCTGGCGTATAAATCGGTGGCGTGGGGGCCATCCTGGGTGGCGTAGATTACCAGGTTGCCATCATTGGAGACAGCGCTGATGCTGCCTTCGGGGTGCACTGCGTTTCCGTCGATGCTGACGGCTGCACCCGCAGAGAAATCAGCCTTGACTACGGCCAAGCAGGGCCAGCCAGCGCAGCCAAAGCGATCTGTTTCCAGCACCAGCCACTGGCCGTTGGGTGAGCTGTTGAGCAAAACATCGTCACTGCCCGCCGAGAGGGCATCCAGCGCCGCGCTGACATCCTGAGGCGTGGCATTGGGGCGGGCCTCGATGCGGTAGACGTGGTTGTTATCGCGGGTAAAGGTGATGTAGTTGCTGTTATCTGCCTGTGCGCCGTGAGTGTGCTGCACCGCGGGCTTGGCGCTGACCGCGTAGCCCAGGCCCAGCATGACCAGAAATACAAAGAGAAGGGCAGCGATTTTTTGCATGGACATGCTCCGGGAATGGTTTAGATGAATGGGGTTGTGCAAGTAACTGTTGTTGCGTAACGACTAACGTACCCGACTTCAATCACCACAAAGGCGCAAAGACACTAAGAACACCAAGCATTTCAAAGCTTTTTCTTTTCTTCGTGCCTTTGTGGCTTCGTGTCTTCGTGGTTTCTAGCCGGACTACCTTAGTCGTAACCTTTTTTCTTTCTTTGTG
>CAZMDD010000061.1:0-4831 GCA_964565065.1 uncultured Caldilineales bacterium
CCGTTATCCACCAACAAACCAAACTGATTGCCCCATTGGGCTGCATGTTCGATGCGGCTGTTTTGGATGAGCACTTGCTCGCCCGCGGGTGTGTCGCTCACCTCGATGTTGACATTGGCGCGGCCATCCAAACGCCAGGTATTGCCATAACGCACATCCACATAACGCAGATGCCCCGTGCCACCGGTGAAACGCAGTCCGCTCCAGGCATTGTTAGCATCATCCTGATTGGAAGTGAAGAGAATGTGCTGTGCCGATGTGCCCACCGCCTGCAAATTGCCCTGCACCCACATGGCGGCATCCGCGCCCATCTCCAGCACAGTGCCAGGCGCGATGGTCAGCGTGGCAGAGGGCGCCAGTGTGTAATCACCTCTGAAATAATAAGCCTCCTGCCCGATTTGGGGCGTCAGGGTGGCGTCGTGGTTGGCCAGAGCATTATCGCGCAGGATGATGAGGTTGCGCACGTTGTTGTTTTCCAGGCGATTGCCTGTTAGCGTCACCTGGCTATCGGGCCCTTTGATGATGATGGGCGCATCGACGCCGCCACCCCCGCCGATATCGCTGAAAAGTGTGTTTGTCATGGTCACATGCCCGTTATCGATGTACAGGCCCGCTTCATCGCCCCAATGGTTGCCAATGCTGCGCAACTCGCTATCCCGAATGCTCACCTGGCCCGCGCCGGTATTGGCCACAGTGATGTCCGCCCGGGGGTCTGCATTGCAGCCATTGCGCACCACAACGTGCTGCAAATCACCGGTCCCGCCATCGAAATAAAGCCCGCCCCATTGATTGCGGTCGCTGTCCGCCTCACTGGTAAAGATGATAGGCTCAGCGGCTGTGCCCAGAGCCTGCAAATGGCCGTGCACCTGCAAATAGGTGTTCCATCGATGGCCCTTTACTGTCACGCCTGGCTCGATGGTTAGCGTCATGCCCGCGGGCACGATGAAATTGGGATGGTAGTAGTCGGCCTGCAACACGTACGCGTCCATCTCGGCCTGTTTTGCCAGCGTGGCATCGTGATTCATCATCGCACCCGATGCCAGCGCAACCACATCCCGAACATTGTTTACCAGGTGATTGCCCGAAAGGGTGACATCGCTGTTGCCACCCGTGATGAAGATGGCTGCGTCCTGTCCACCGCCACCGCCGATTTCGCTGATGGTGCTGTCTCGGAGGGTGACTGCGCCATTGCTGACATGCAGGCCATATTCTTCTCCCCAGCCGCCGCCGCACTTCTCCAGCACGCTATCTTCGATGAGCACCTGGCCCGCGGCGGTGTCGCTCACTTTGATGACTACTCCGGGCGCTGAGCCGATGTTTCGGCTGGTATAGCGCACTGTCACATGCTGCAAATGGCCCGTCCCCCCTTCGAAATGGATGCCTGACCATTGTGGGTCGTCGTCATTTTCGGCGGAGGTGAAAAGGATGGGTTGTGCGGCGGTGCCCAGGGCCTGCAAATCGCCTGCTACATGCAGAGCCTTGCTGTTGGCCACATTGATGGTCACACCTGCTTCGATGGTGAGTACGACGCCCGCATCCACGGTCACATTGTCTGCCACCTGATGCGGACTATCGGCCAGGCACCAGGTCTCGTCCGCGGCGATGTGGCCGCTGTGCGGGCCGGGGACACAGGCTTTTGGCGTATGCGGACTCGCCGCCTGTGCGTTGACCCCGGTCAGAACGGCAAATCCTGCCAAGAATATGATGAACAGAGTTGAAAGAAAGCTAACGCGTCGCAAAGGGTGCATGATTGTCCTCCTGTGGAGCAAAGAAATGAATGATCTGCCTCAGTTTCGCGTACTATGCTGACGAATGACTGACGCGTCCCATCACCCAAAAAATTACACCCAATCCCTCCTGATTTTTATCGCATTCTTACGAACGCCCCGCTGCAGCTATCTGTGCGTAAAAGGCCTGCAATGTTTCATCTGGCTCGATGCCCAACTCCTCCTGCAACCGTTTGGCCAGCGTCCGATAAAGTCGCAACGCTCCAGCTCGATCATTGAGTGCCAGATAGGCCTCCATGCCAAAGCGGGTGGCCTGTTCCTGCCAGGGCTCCAGTACCAGAGCCTTGCGGGCCAGCATCAGCGCATCCTGGGGGCGATTATCGGATAAGGCTTGTTCCGAAGCGCCCAATAAAACCCGGAGATAGTGTTGCGCCAGTCGTTCTCGTTCCCAAATAGCCCAATCGGCATAGGGTTCTTGCGCAAAAAGTGGTCCATGATAAATTGCCAGCGCTTGCTCGAATGCCCCTTGTCGCGCCCAATCGACAAAGGCTTCGTGAGCCACCCAGCTACCGGGCGGCAGGTGCAAGGTCAGGCAATCCTCCTCTACTGTTAGATAGCGAGAAGGCAAGCCGCGCGGCAGTTCAGGTTCCAGCACGCGACGCAGCGCTGATGTGGCTTGATGCAGCAGGGGTTGCGCTGCGGTGGTGGTTTTGTCGGGCCAAAAGGCTTCGATAACCTGCTCTTGCGTGCGTGTGTGCCTCGGGCTGATGAGCAGCAGTTTGAAGAGCATTCCTGCGCGCCGTCTGCCCCAGGCCCGATGGTCGATATGTCGTGAGCCTTGCCATACCTCGAAGCGTCCCAGAGTATCGATACGCAAAGGCTGTGGTGGTGTAGCCAGCAAGCGTTGCAGCATATCTTGGGCCACAAGTTGGGCCTGTGCCGGGCCCTGGCGCAGCCGGGGCATGATGAGCGCAAATGCCAGTTTACGTTCTCGTTCCAGCAGAAAGTGATAATTGCCGCGGCGGATGCGATCGCTGGCTTCTGTCCAGGCCTTTTGTGCATCACGCCCACTTTGTTGCAAAAGACCGGCCAGTAGCAACCAGGCTTCGGCCAGATGATAATTGAACTGCAAAGGGGTCATCATGGCAATGGCGCTGTGTAAATCTTGTTCGCTGGCCTGCACATCGCCCCCCGCTTGCGATGCCCGGGCCCGGGCCAATAGCGCCATGCCCACCAGATGCACATAACCCACCTGTTTTGCCTGAGTCAGCGCTTCGTCGGCCCATCCCCAAGCGGTTGCGGGTGCATTCAGGCGACAGTGCAAGCGGCTTAGTCCCAATCGTACCAGCACATTCAGGCCGGGATCGCCGATGATGCTGGCGATGGTGCAGGCATTGGCGTAAAGTGTGGCGGCTTCCTCCATCCGTCCTTCATCCTGGGCAAGATCAGCCAGCAGGGCATCGAGAAAACCGCGAGGCAAAGAATCGGCAGGGGCCACTTCTGCCAGCATGGCTGCCATCTGACGCGCCTCTTGCGTCCGGGCGATGGTGTGCAGCACCCAGCCCATGGCCGCCAGCGCATTCCATCCCAATCTGGGCTTGCCTCGGGCCACGATGAAATCATAAGCTTCCCGATCCATGGCCAGCGCCAAATCAAATTGTCCCCTGGGAAAATAAACGCCCACAGCAATGGCATGAAGCCCGCGATAAAGTGCCTCTTCATAACCCAATAGCCGACTTAAATCAACGGCCCGACGATAGTAAGCCTCTGCCTGCTGCGGGGCATTGGTCTCAGCCGCACACATCCCCAGATGAATCAACGTTTCGACCTGCAAGGGATGGTCGCTGGCAACTTGGGCGGTGGCTTGGTGTAGCAAGGTTTGCGCCTGTTGGTAATGTCCTAGCCGGAAATGCACATGAGCCTGGGCGATGAGTGCTTCGGCAATGGCTAATGGGTTTTCATCCTTGCGTGCCCGGGTCAACGCCTGCTGTGCCAGTTCAAAGGCCGCGGCCACTTGTCCGGCACGGCACAGCGCCCGGCATTGTTGGAGTAGGGCAGGACTTGTGGTGGTCATAATCTGGTTGCCTTTTGCATGGTGGCTGCGCAGATCTTTGCCTGTTTTTGCCACCAAGGCATTAAGAAGAGACTGCCGTAAAGGGATTTCCCCCTTTTTATTTGTGTTTTGGTGGGTTCTTTCTGAATGGAGGTGAACAGTTACCTTGCATGTATCATAGCACGCTCAAATAGGTGTGTCCAGCGTGCCAGTGTGGGGCAATCATTGTCCGCCCGTGAGCGCCCGTTCTCCCACGATCGCCCGCGGCTGAAGCCACGGGCTACCGTTGCCAAGCCCCGCTGGGGCTACCCCCTCAGACGGCTGCTGCGCAGCCAGTGGGTCGGTGGGTCAGAGGTCAGAGGCCAGAGGGTCAGAGGTCAGAGGCCAGTGGGTCGGTGGGTCAGTGAGCAGTGGGGCAGTGGTCAGTGGTAAATCGCCAGTTCCTCCGCCAAAAAAACGTGTCCCGGCGAGTCTGCGACTTGGCGGGTTGATCGGGCCCGCGCCTCACGTGTCCGCCCGCCCGCCCGCATCATGCGCCCGCCCGTTCTCCCACGATCGCCCGCGGCTGAAGCCACGGGCTACCGTTGCCAAGCCCCGTTGGGGCTACCCCCTCAGGTGGCTGCTGCGCAGCCGGTCAGAGGGCCAGAGGTCAGAGGTCAGTAGGTCAGTGGGTCAGTGAGCAGTGGTAAACCGCCAGATCCTCCGTCAAAAAGGTGTCCAGGCGAGTCTGCGACTCGGCGGGTTGATCGCCCCGCCCGCATCATGCGCCCGCGTGCCCGTTCGCGCGCCCGTCCACACCCGCGGCTGAAGCCACGGGCTACCGTTGCCAAGCCCCGCTGGGGCAGCCCCCTCCCCGGCCCGCCCCCACCAGCTCATGCACGTTCGCTCGCGGGGAGGTCGGGAGGGGGGCAGAATTACAGCTCAAATTCATAACTGCTACTGGCAATTCTATGAAGACAATTAGCGAAAAGCCAGTTGAGGGTTCACCTTGACATTTGACTTGATGGCGGAGCTGTACTAGAGTTTGGGCGAATATCGTATTTGCGATATG
>CAZMDD010000062.1:0-38567 GCA_964565065.1 uncultured Caldilineales bacterium
AAATTCTTTTTCGTTTGTTTATATTGCCGGGGGTTGTTCGCGCGTTGCAAACGATAAAGCTCCTGTGCTCGATATTGTTTCATCAGGCGACGGCGCTGATGATATGCCAGATTTTCAAAATCGGGGATACGAGACTGCCCCAGGTACGTTCGAAGCATCCATGCCACGTGGATTTCTTCATCAACAAGATCATATTTCATTTTGATCTTGTCAATATCTCGCTCACAAGTTTGCCAATGCCAAACGGGTATCGCAATCCCAGCCAACATATAATGAGATGTATTTCCCGGTATATCCGGCGTCCCCGATTCATCGATGTAACAAAGATACATGGTGGCCTCACAACAAAAAAGCGACTGGGTTGAAGGCTCGAAAGCCTTCAGACGAGACGCTTGGCGACTCATCCCAGACGCAACTTTAGTTTAATCTATTGAGACGGTTTTGTCAAGGAGTTTTGTGATCTTGTGACATTGAACGCATTCATGGCCGCGTCGATGCCCGATTCCAGCCAGGTTTCCAGGGCCTGCACGGCCCGATCCCGCACCTGGGCCATGATGGCTTCCTCGTCATCGCCAAAGTTTTGCAGCACATACGCAGCCGCATCCATGCGTCCGGGCGGACGTCCCACGCCCACGCGCAGGCGAGGAAAGCCTTGCCCCCCCAACCGCTGAATAATCGATTTCATGCCGTTGTGGCCGCCAGCGCCGCCAAAGGGCCGCAGGCGAATGACGCCCACGGGCAGATCCATATCGTCGAAGACCACCATCAGGTCTTCCAGCTCGATTTTGTAGTAGCGGGCCAAAGGCTGCACCGCATCGCCGCTAAGATTCATGTAAGTTTGTGGTTTTACCAGCAGCACCCGCTGACAATCTATCCGGCCCGAAGCCACCAGCGCCTTGAATTGCCCTTTGTCAAAGCGCAGATGATACTTCTCGGCCAGCGCATCGACAATCTGAAATCCGACGTTGTGGCGGTTGCGGGCGTAACGTGAGCCAGGATTTCCCAGCCCGACAATCATTTTAATGGTCATTTTTTGTATCAACTACCTACTTTTAAGCAGATGCGTACTTGAAAGAGATGCTGTGTATCTCGGCGAACGGCGAAGATGGCAACCACAGGAAAGTCTATGCTATTTGATGAAGAAGCGGACGTAAAGCCATTGCAGTACATTTTTGACACCAAAGAAGAAGCCAATCGCTGCAAAAACCAGAGTGACATAAAGTACCCCTTTGAGAAACGCATGCTTCATAACATCCAGCAGCGCCAGAATCTCTGTGGTTTTACCGCCGGGAGCGTCATCATCCGTATCATCGCTCACTTGCGCGCCCGCGCTGGCGTCAGGCGTGGCCGTGGGCGCGGGCGTGGCTGTAGGAATTTCGGGCGTTAGTTGTACGGGCGTGGCCGTGGGCGGCTTGGGCGTTGGGGTGGCCGTGGGCGTAGGGGTGACTTCGGGCGTGGGGGTGGCCACGGGCGCAGCATTGGCTACAGTTACCTGCTGCACATAAAATTCATCATAATTACCATCGCGGCGCACCACGCGCAGCCGGATGGTGTACGGGCCATCGGAAACCGTGTGAGTATCCCACACGCCCAGCACATGGTCATTGATTTGTGTTTCGCTGGCAGCAATGTTGAACCAGTTTTGCGTGCCTTGGGGGGCAATAGCCAGCTCATATTTCCAAAAATCACCATGCGCAGCCGTGCCCTTTATCTGCACGGCTCCACGCAAAACTTCGGTCTCGGGCGGGTAGGTAATGCCCGACTGCGCCCGAGCTTTAGGGACGCCTGCCAGCAGCAGCATGAGTAGTAAAAGAGAGAAAAATCGCCAAAAGCGCATAGTCGTAGCCTGTGGGGGTACAAAAAAGAATCGAATGTGTGTGCAACCATCTAGTTTAGCATAGACAATCGGCCCAAAGCAAAGCGGGTGCTGCGCCGATGGCCAAGATGATGCGTGCATTGCCCGAATGACGCCCGTTCCGCTCTAACCCCTCGTTAAAAAGGATACAACATTTGACACCACTCCCCACACGTCCTATAATCATTTGGTTTGCTTGTGTTGTCATTATCTGCGACCTCACGGGTCGCTCATCTCATACCTTACCGTTTAAGGAATCGCTATGCAGTCACGGAACAATCTTACGCTTTTTATTCTTATCATCCTGGTGGCCCTGGCTACTTACATTGCCCTGCCCATTGAACATTTTGATCTTTTCAAGAGCATTTTTGCTCCTGGGCAGGAAGGTGAGCTGGCCATGACCTTGCGTCAAGGCTTGGATTTGCAAGGGGGCACGCAAATTCAGTTGGAGCCCGATTTACCCACGGGCGAAAAAGCCACCGAAGAACAGCTCAACCTGGCCCGGGCCATCATCGAGCGCCGTGTCAACGGCTTGGGCGTCAATGAATCGTTGGTACAAACAGGCAAAGATCGCATTATTGTGGCCTTGCCCGGTGTCAAGAATTCCGATGCCGCCATCGATACATTGCGTGGCACGGGCCAACTGGAATTTGTCGATTTAGGCGACAATCCCCTGAGATTAGGGGCGGGCGCTAAAATCAACACTACCAACGGCACTGTGGAAGATGCTGTCACCGAGCAGGTTTTCAAAACAGTGATGACCGGCGATAAACTCAAAAATGTCGATGTCCGCCGCGACCAATCAACTCAGGAACCCTACATTGCCTTTGAGCTGACCAAAGAGGGCTCTGAAATTTTTGGCAAATACTCCGGCGAAAATGTGGGCAAAATTCTGGCCATCGTCATGGATCATGTCATCCTCTCTGCCCCGCGCATCAACAGTCAGATTCGCGATGCTGGCATCATCACCGGCAAGTTCACGCTGGATGAGGCCCAGAATTTAGCCATTCAGATGAAATATGGCGCACTGCCCGTGCCGCTGAAAGTTGTGGATGTGCGTACCGTGGGCCCATCTTTGGGCGAAGATTCAGTGCGTCGCAGCCTGCTGGCCGGGACCATCGGTGTCATCGTTGTTTTGCTCTTCATGCTGGCCTTCTATCGTTTGCCCGGTTTCCTGGCCGATTTAGCCCTGCTCAGCTTTGTAGCCTTTAACGTCTCGCTTTACAAACTGATTCCCGTTGTCCTGACACTTCCCGGTATCGCCGGTTTCTTGCTAACTACCGGAACAGCAGTGGATGCCAACATTCTCATCTTTGAACGCATGAGAGAGGAATTGCGCGCTGGGCGTTCCCTGTCCAGCGCCATCGAGGCGGGCTTCTCCCGGGCGTGGACATCCATTCTGGATTCCAACCTTTCCACCATTCTCACCGGTTTGATCTTGCTCTACTTCGGTTCCAACTTTGGGGCTTCGGTGGTGCAGGGCTTCGCCATTACATTAATCATCGGTGTTCTGGTCTCGATGTTCACCGCAGTCTTCGCCACACGCACCTTCATGCGATTTGTTATCTACACCTTTGGCGACACCCTCAAAGACAAGCTCTCCTGGTTCAGCGTTTGAGCCCTCTCCTGCATCTTTTGCATCTGGATTTGCCTTATGTATGACATTATTAAACACCGACGTTTGTACTATATTCTTTCCACCCTGATTGTTGTGCCCGGGGTGCTGATTATGCTTTACTCGATGCTGACCATCGGGTCGCCCTTCCGGTTGGCCATCGATTTTACCGGCGGTTCGCTGTGGGAACTTCGGTTCTCTGAGCCTGTTGCACCGGGCGACATGGTCAACTTCTTCCATGACCAAGGCATTGCCGATGCCAATGTTCACACCATCGGCGATGAAAACACCCTGGTGATTCGTACCAAAGAGATTACCCCCGACCAGAAGGCTGAGCTGATGTCTGCCATGGATAAGCAATTCGGCCATCCCGAGGAGCTTCAGTTTCGGGCCGTGGGGCCTACCGTGGGTAAAGAGGTCACACGCACTGCGCTGATTGCCGTTTTTATGGCTTCGCTGGTGATCCTTGGCTTCATCATCTATGCTTTCCGGCAGGTCAAGCATCCTGTTCGCTATGGCATTGCCGCCATCATTGCCATGATTCATGATGTCCTGGTGGCCGCAGCTTTCTTCTCATTGATGGGCATGATTGCTGGCTGGGAGGTAGACACCCTCTTCCTTACCGCCCTGCTCACCGTCATCGGTTTTTCGGTGCAGGATACCATTGTGGTGTTTGACCGCATCCGTGAAAACAGCCGTCGACGCAAAGGTGAATCCTTCGAGGTCATTGCCAACCGCTCTTTGCTGGAAACGGTGCAGCGGTCGGTGGCCACGCAGATCAACGCCATGTTTGTGATGATTGCTTTGCTGCTCTTTGGTGGCGTTACAATTCGCCAGTTCATTGCCACCATGTTTGTAGGCATGCTTAGCGGTACTTATTCCTCCATCTTCATTGCTACGCCGCTGCTGGTCTCCTGGCAGAATGGCGAGGGCATCTTTGGCAAGTTCGGCAAGAATAAGAAAAATCAGCCTGGTAAAATCGTCACCGCATGATGGGCGTTTTGCGCATCGGTTTATAGACGCCCTTGGTCGCACACACACGCATCATGCCTGCGGGCGCGATCTGCACCTTTCTTGCGCTGGTAGTGGTTATTTTTGACTGATGGTCATGGGTTACCGTTATCCAGAGAGCATCACCCAGGCCGCAAAAGCACAAAGATAGAAAGAAACCATTATTTTGGAACCGGGCTCTCATGCCCGGTTTTTTGTTAGCTGGAGGTACAATGCTTGCCCTTACTTTGACTCATGGTCAGCTTGCCCTGCAAACCGATTATCCCATTCCCGTGCCCGGGCCTGACGAAGCCTTGCTCAAAGTCCGACTGGCTGGCATCTGCGGAACCGACTTGGCCCTGACCGCTGGCTACAAAGGAGGCTTTCAGGGCATTCTCGGGCACGAATATGTGGCCGAGGTGGTGGCTGCACCGGGCCATGAACAGTGGGTGGGGCGCCGGGTCGTGGGCGAAATCAACACCACTTGCGGTTACTGCCATGCCTGTCGGCGAGGTTTGCTGACTCATTGCCAAAATCGCCGCGTGCTGGGCATCATCAACTGGGATGGTGCATTTGCCCGCTATCTTGTCAGTCCCCTGGCGCTGCTGCACCCCGTGCCCCCAAGTTTGCCCGATGATATGGCTGTGTTTACCGAGCCTCTGGCCGCAGCCTTCGCGGCCCTGCGTGACGCGCCTGCAGACGCGGGTGAGCGAATCATCATCTTTGGCGACGGGCGCTTGGGGCAGCTCATTGCCCAGGTTTTTCAGAGCGAAGGTTATCAACCTCTGCTGGTGGGGCATCATCCTGCAAAATTGGCCCTGGCCGCACAAAGGGGCATTTCAACAGCTCTGCAAGCCCCCGCGGGCCAGCCATTCGATATCGCTGTGGATGTTACCGGCAATGCCAGCGCCTTGCAAGCGATTTTCAGCATTCTGCGTCCGCGCGGCACCCTCATCCTGAAAACCACCAGCGCCCATCCCACCACACTGGATATGAGTGCAGTCGTCGTCAACGAATGGCGCCTCATCGGCTCACGTTGCGGGCCCTTTGAGCAAGCCTTGCAAGCCATGGCCAGCGGGCGCATCGATCCTCGCCCCCTCATCAGCGCCCGATATCCGCTGGAACAGGCATTGCAAGCCTTTGAGCAGGCCCGAGAGCGCACCAGTCTCAAAATTCTGCTGGAACCGTAACGAGGCGGCGCGAGTTCACGCTGAAATCTGCTGACACCAGAGCTGCAAACAAAGATGGTGTGCTATAATCACAAGAGCCACCGGGGTATTCTCCTGTTCTCCCTGTCCCCCTTGCATTCCTGGAATCTTGCATCATGCGCCTCAAATACCCATTGTTGCTTCCTCTTATAATCCTCTTGCTCAGCCTCACTTGCTGGGGCAGCATCAGCGTCCACGCCACCAACATCATCGCCGATGACGAACTAGCTTATCTGGACCCCCAGGGTTTCATCGTTATTGTTGATCCCGTTACCGAAGCGGGCAACGCGCCCTTTAGCTGGCGTTCGCCCACAGGTGGCTACACCGATATCGCCACCATCGATAGCAACGCCGACGGCGTGGATGAACTCATGGGCATTGCCAGCCATCAACTGCGTCTGCTCACCCCGGTGGATACCGACGGGCCCATGCCCCAATTCAGCCATGATCTCACCGGCGGCTTCATCTACACCTTGGTCACTGCGGGCGATTTCATCCCCGGCGATGGCGGGCGGGATGAAATTTTGGTACAGCGCACCGATAATCGCAACAGTGCGGGTTACAGCGTGCAAATCTATGATGGTGACACCAACGGGCAATCGTGGCAGCTTGTATTTGATGAATCCTACATCACCCCTTGGTTGCGCATTGCCGCTGGCAACATCGATGGCCTGGAGGGCGATGAGCTGATTATGGTGCGCAATGGCGATGCCCAGCATCCCGATAAACGTCTCATCATCAAAAAATATGCGCCCGGCAACCCTGGCGGCCCCTGGATTACCCTGCTGAACCAAACTGCCAGTTATTCCTGGCTGGATTTAGCCACAGGCAACACCCACGACAACAACGGCAACAACGACGAAATCATCCTCACCCGCAGCGAAGTGGGCGGGGATTACAACTCATTGCTGGTCTACCAATTTCAGCCCAACTACACCCTGGCCGATGCGCCCGGTGGCAGCAGCATCCATTATCCCTACTTCAACGATATTGCCGTGGGCGATGTCAATCGCAGCGGCGACGACGAACTCTTCCTCATCCGCGACCCCAAACAGGATGCGGGCATTTCGCTGGTGGGCTACAACTGGGGCTCCGACATCATGCCCTCGCCATGGGAACAGGCCCTGGGGCGTGATTTGCAAGCCGTGGCCATGGGCGATGTGGATGGCGATCATCGGGCCGAAGTCGTGGTCGCACAATCTGCCAGTTTTCGCATTTACAACGCTCCCGAGCTGAATTTTGAACATAGCAGCGATACCGCGGCCACCTTTGGCCAAAAAGTAATTGTGCGATTAGGCAACTACGACGCCTCGGGCATTTCATCTCAGCCCCCGCACATGCTCGTAACCCCCACCTTTTTGGGATTCGAGATGCAGCGGGCGCAGACCGTGCCCACCGCCCAGACCTTTGCTGTGCAGAACCAGGGCGGAGGCGCGTTGTATGTCCATGTCGATGCGCGCACCCTCAGCGGTGGCGATTGGCTGGATGTCACCCCCTTCGATGCCCTGGCTCCGGCCACATTCACCGTGGGCATGAAGGAAGCTGCCAAAAATCTGGGTGTTGGCACATATGATGCCACCATCACCATCAGCGGCACATCGCCCGACGGCCCGGTGACACAGCCCACGCAAACGGTAAACGTGCGCCTCACCGTTCGGGCCACGGGCCAGGAGCTGGCAGTCAGCCCCGAAAGTTACAATCTGAGCATGAATTTTGGCGGCATTGTGCCCACCATGGATCCCCTCATCATTCGCAACAGTGGCGATAGCGGCAACATCTTCTATCGCATTACCATTACCACCGATGACGGCGGCTCATGGCTGCAACTCAGTCATACCTCAGGCTTTACCGATGACACGGTAGCAGTGACACTAACACCCCAAAACCTGACCGCGGGTGATTACAGCGCCACCATCACCGTCACCGCAGACAACGTGGCAGGCAGCCCCGCACAAATCCCTGTCAGCCTGCATATCGATGCCACAGGCATGGTGGTAACGCCCACCGAGCTCTTCATTCAAGTCTTCAAGAGCCAGGTTTCGCCGTTACAACACATCACTGTGGGACAATCGGTGGCTGGTAGTGGTGCGATTCATTGGCGGGCCTATGTGGTTGATAGCGGGGATTGGTGGGATGATGGTGCGCCGCACTACCAAGGCGACCAGCTCAGCGCTCACACCGATGCTGCCGGGTTGCATCTCATCGGGCCCGAGGGGCAGGAACGCACACTGCAAACCATCCCCTGGGTGCGCTTACTGCCTGATCGTGGCATTACCCCGCGCACGGTGCAAGTTCTTGTGGATATCGCACAAGCGCCAGTAGGCGATAACCATGTAACCATTCTGGTGGATGGCGGGCCAGGCACGCCCAATCGCTTTCAGGGCGTCGATGTGCGCATTCTGGTAGCAGCACAAGAAGGCGCACTCTGGCTACCTGTGGTCATGCACCAGTAGGCCTTATCGGGAAAAACAGCGATTCGAATGTGACGGCGTCATCATGCCTTCGTCACTTTTGCCACAAAGTCCCCCAAAAAGATGCAGCACAAACGTTTTCTTCCGAGCTTGGCAGCGCTTTCTTGATGAGCGTGACACCACACAATCCCAAATTTTCTAACGCAGCCGCTCTGCCAGCCAAGGCAGGGTTTTAGCAACATCGCCCCGAATAATCACATCGGCAAGATGATCCAATTGGGTCACGCCCAGGGTGGCAATGATAAGTTTGGAACCGCTACGCACAGCCAACGCAGGCAAATCCGCTGCGGGCATCACCGCCAGCGAAGAGCCCACCACCAGCATCAAATCGCTGTAAAGCGTGCGCTCCTGCGCCTCGATGATGACATCATGGGGCATGGCCTCGCCAAACAGCACAATAGCCGGTTTAAGAATTTCCCCGCAATTCGGGCAAACGGGCATTGCGCCCGAGTCTACTAAAGCTTTCAGCAACGACTGGCTCGGTACACTGGACTTGCATTGCAAGCAGTGCATGGTGCGCAAATTGCCATGAATCTCGAAAACATTCTGACTCCCCGCCTGCTGATGCAAGCCATCGATATTTTGTGTAAAAATTGCCGACAACTTCGCCATCTGCGCCAACGCCTCGTGAGCTGCATTGGCGCGAGCATTGAGAATATCCCGGGCCAGCGGGCGAACCCAGTTATAAAAGCGCTGCGGATGATCATGAAAAGCCCAAATGCTTGCCACCTCGAATGGATTGGTCTGACTCCATAGCCCCGTCTTGGCCGTACGAAAATCAGGAATACCCGATGGCGTCGAAATACCCGCACCAGTGAGCGCCACAACATCCTCAGCAGCCTGTAACAGCGCCAGCGCCTGTTCAAGCGAATCTTTCAACGAGGCAGAAAAACGTGAGCGTCGGAACACAATCAAGCGTCAGAGAGGAAAATCGATTCAATCAGAATTTTAGAAAGTGACCGCAACTAGTGTAAACTTCTGGTAAACAGTCAATTAACGCAGCAAAGCAACGCTGCCGTAAGCACATGCAGGCTTTATTCATCAGCCTTTGCTTGCATTATACTACGTTTGTAGTCAAATTCCCCCTTTTGAAGCACGTGCCATGCACATCACATTGGCTTCTAACGCACAAGTTTGACATAACCGAGGAAAACGTTTATGATTACAGAATGGGGACGACGCACCTTCAAGTTCATTCTGGAACCCATTGCCAGCATCTTCCGATTGCTGCACATCACCCCCAATGTTGTTACCCTGCTGGGTTTCTTGCTAAATGTGGTTGCTGCCTGGCTCATCGTGCGTGACCACATCTTTTGGGGTGGCGTTGTCTTTCTCATTGCCGCGGGCGCCGATGCTGTCGATGGCACATTGGCCCGGCAAATGGGCGTCCGCAACAAATTTGGCGCCTTTTGGGATAGCACCATCGATCGTCTTAGTGAATCGATTATCATCATGGCCCTGGCCTACCGTTTTGTCATGGCTGGCGAGGCCCTGGCCGTTATGATTGCCTTTCTGGCGCTGATGACCAGCTACCTGGTTAGCTACGCCCGGGCCCGGGGCGAAGGCATTGGCGTCGATGTCAAAGTTGGCATCGGAACCCGGGTCGAGCGCTTCATCATCATGGCTGCCGCGCTCATCTTGGGCGGATTTTATCCCAACACGCTCCTCATCGGCCTTAGTTTGATTGCGCTGGTGGCAGGCATCACTGTTTTGCAACGAACCTGGGTCGTTTATCAAGAAACACATCATCTTCAGCCCTGAAACCGTAACTTTCTTCCCCCATCATCGTCTTGACCAGCGAGACCCTTTTTTCCCCCACGTTTTCTAATCCTGAGGCAGCACTTATCGAACGGGCCGCGGCCCGCGACCCCGAAGCCATTGCTCGCCTTTATGATATTTACGCGCCCAAAATTCAACGATTCATCTACCACCGCACCAGCGACCCCCTGGTCACCGAAGATATGACCGGGCAGGTCTTTTTGCGCATGTTAGAAGCACTGGATGGCGGCAAGGGGTGGCGCACCTCATTTTCCGGCTGGATTTATCGAATCGCACATAATCTGGTGGTCGATCATTATCGCCAGCGGGGACGAACCCAAATTACCAGCATCGAGGATGCTCCGCCCATTCCCGATGAACGCAGCGATCCTTATCTATCGGCTGCCTCTAGCCTGGAAAGTGACGCCCTGTTGCTGGCTGTCAATCAACTTACCTCTGATCAAGCCCAGGTTATCTCATTGCGCTTTTTAGAAGGCTACTCTATCTCAGAAGTCGCTGCCATCATGAATAAAACGGATGGGGCCATCAAGGCTTTGCAATTTCGAGGCATGGCCGCTCTCCGTCGTATTCTTGCTCGGCAAGGCGTTTTGCACGCAATATGACCTCTCAACATCGCCACTGGCAGAGCTATTTCCACGATATGCTGGATACACCGGTGTCAGCCTCCGGTGAAGCTGCCGCGCGTGAAAATGTGCCCGGCGAGTTGCAAGAGATGGCGCATCTGGCACACCGGCTGCAACAAGTGGGCAACCGTGAGATGCCCGACGCGGCCGCATCATTGGCCCGCACCAAAGAGCGCGTTTTATCTGCAACTTCCCGTATCGTGCTTCGCAACGCGACTGATTCCACACGTTTCGCATCGCGTACATCCAGCTTGTGGCGACGCCGGCAGCATCATCAGCGGACACGAGAGCGGAATTTGATTGCCACGGCTGCTCGTCGGTTGCAATCGCCACCGGCATCTGCTGCACCCAAAACAGCCTCCCGACCGGTATTGCAGTCCGATTTATTCCAGGGATTGCTGGAGATCATCGAAGGGCGAGGGGAGACCGTTGAAAATGAACAGGTCTCGGTAGAAGTTTTGCAGCAGATGTTGGTATTGGCCCACGATTTGCGGATGCGTGGCACACAAAAAATGCCTGACGCCGAAGCCGCTCTGGCTCGCTCGCGTGAACGCATTTTGCAAGCTGCCGCATCGATGACCACAACGGCAGCGCCGCACAAGGCTGCAGGCAGGCCCGCACTTGACTTGAGGCTTCTTGGTCGATGGGTGTGGCGACCACAGCGCCCGCTCAGGTCAGTTTGGGCGCCAGGCCTGGTTCTCGGCTCATTGGCTGTTACCTTGGCACTGCTCACCACCCTTTCGGCTGCGGCTGATACGTTGCCGGGAAATGTTTTGTATCCTGTCAAGCGTAGCGCCGAAAATCTGGTACTCAAGCTCACGCCACAAGACTTGCGGGCGTTGCGCGTGGCTTCCCTTAACCAGCGTCGTGCCCACGAAATTCTTGCCATGCAAAAGCAAGGAATAAGCGCCGAAGTTCCCTACGAGGGCATGGTAACACACTGCCAGAATGGATGGTGCACCATTGGCAGCCTTGACCTTCAGGTCGCGCCTGATGTGGCTCAGAAGCTGACCCCTGGCGAGCATGTGGCCGTCATGGTCAACATCCAGCCTGATGCCGCTCTGGTGGCCCGAGCTGTGAGTCCGCGCTGCACCTCCCATTCATTGATGATCGCCCAAGAACGCACCATGCCCGGGCCTGAAACAGTGGCCATGAACAACACGCCTGCCACCCGCTCGCCCTACGTGATTCATATCGATAAAACCATTGTGGCGCCAACACCTGAACCTGCGTCAAGGCCTGTTGCCCCTGGCCCGCAACAGCAACCTTCACCAACTGCGCCCGTTGCCATTGCCTTTGCCACCGCACCGCCGCAGCCAACACCTACCAAAAAAGCGCATAAACCTGCTAAAAAAGCTACCAAAGCTCCTAAACCTGCTAAAAAACGCACCAAATCCCCCAAGAAAGCCACCAAAGCACCCAAGCCCACACGCGTCCCTCAGGCAACAGAAGCGCCAGTCATTGCCGCGGCCACCGCACCTGATGTCCCAACGCAGACAGCCACACCTGCCGCACCTGACACCTCTGTTAGCATCCTATCGTTGCCCCAGACAAAAGCCACTGCCACACCCGCCCCCGCACGCAATTATGCCACCATTCGTGGCAAAATTCGCCGGGTGTACCGCTCGGGCGGGCAGGTGCGCTGGATTTTGGTAGGCCGCCATCGTATTTATCTTACCAAACATACCGCAGTGACAGGAAAACTGGCTAAAAAACATCAGGTTGTCGTTAAAACGTTTGTCAAAAAAGGACGCCGTTACGCTTCGGCGGTGACGGTGGTAGGCGTGCCCGCACCCACGCAAGCACCCACCAGCACACCTGTACCATAAAAACAAGGGGAAGTGGCAAACGGGGAGCCACCGGACAAGATTTACGCACTGCTCAAACTTGACCAAAACAGCGTCAACCATTACAATTGTTATTTGGTGCATTCATGCCCAAACAGCAATGTTTCGCGCTTACCAAACAGCCACCACACTAATCCATCGTGTTTGATAATCTCTCCGATAAACTCCAGGACGTATTTGACAACCTGGGCAAAAAAGGCCGCTTGAGCGAGGATGATGTTAACAAAGCCATGCGCCAGATTCGTCTGGCCTTGCTGGAAGCTGATGTCAACTACAAAGTCGTAAAAGCCTTTATTGCCCGAGTAAAAGAACGCGCAGTCGGCGCCGACATCATGCACAGCTTGTCGCCCGCCCAGCAAGTCATCAAAATCGTTCACGAAGAGCTCATCAGCACCCTGGGTGAGGCCGAAGCCCTGAATCTTTCGGGCAACCCGCCCCATGTCATCATGTTGGTGGGGCTGCAAGGTTCAGGCAAGACCACTACCGGCGCCAAGTTGGCCCGTATGCTCCGAAAACAGGGACAACGCCCCCTGCTGATTGCCGCGGACACCTACCGTCCAGCCGCGGTCAAACAGCTCGAAGTACTGGGCGAGCAACTGGAGATTCCGGTACACAGCGAAGGCATCGAGCCCCCCCCGCCCGACATTGCAAAACGTGGTCTGCGTCGGGCCCGGGCCGAAGCCCGTACCGTGGTCATCATCGACACCGCTGGTCGCCTTACCATCGATGAGCAGATGATGGATGAGCTGGTCAAAATTAGAACCTTGACCAATCCCAACGAAGTTTTGCTGGTTGCCGATGCCATGACCGGACAGGAAGCTGTGCGCGTGGCCACCGACTTCCACAAGCAGGTGGGGCTCACCGGCTTGGTTCTGACCAAAATCGATGGCGATGCCCGTGGTGGCGCGGCCATTTCCATGCGCGAAGTCACTGGCGTCCCCATCAAGTTCATCGGCGTTAGCGAAAAGCTGGATGGTCTGGAACGCTTCTATCCCGACCGCATGGCCTCCCGCATTTTGGGCATGGGCGATGTGCTGACCATGATTGAGAAAGCGGGCGAAGTCATGGACAAGCAGGAAGCTGTCAAGATGGAGAAGAAGCTGCGCAAAGGCTCCTTCGATTTAGATGACTTCCTCAAGCAGATGCGCCAAATCCGTAAAATGGGGCCTCTTTCCAACCTTCTTGCCATGATTCCCGGCATGGGTAAAATGGCCAAAGAGATTGACCATGAGGCCACAGACCAGCAATTGCGACACATCGAAGCCATCATCAGCTCGATGACCCTGGATGAACGTCGCAATCCCCGCATTATCAATGCCAGCCGCAAGCGCCGCGTAGCCCGAGGCTCCGGCACGACTGTCCAGGAAATCAACGAACTACTTTCTCAGTTCCGTCAGATGCAGCGCATGATGAAACAACTGCAATCGGGCAAACGAGGTGGTTTGGGCGGTCTTTTTGGCGGCATGGGCTTCTGAGCCTTAGCATTTGCATCCTCTCACCTTCAACTTTCATCTTAGACCTTTATTTTCATTGATCGTCACGACTCACGTCCCCATCTTTGACCACCACCAGGGCACTAAGCCAGCAGGATACGAGCGCTTTGTGCATAGTGGCAAAAAGATGGCCTTTGATCATCAACTTCAGGAGTAAACACTCGTAATGGTACGCATCAGATTACGCCGCACGGGCTCGAAAAAGCAGGCATCTTATCGCATCGTGGTTGCCGACCAGCGTTCGCCCCGCGATGGCAAATTCATCGAAATTCTGGGATGGTACAATCCCCGCACCAATCCCCCCAGTTTCAAAATCAACAACGAGCGGGCCCGCCATTGGCTGAGCCAGGGCGCCCAACCCAGCGAGGCGGTTTCCCGTCTGCTGAGCAAATCCTTTGCCGAAGCCACCGAAACTGTGGCCGAAGCCGCCTGAGCAAGCAGTTTTTCGCGCTTCAGTCCTTTATGATCGCCGCCTCGGTTTCGGGGCGGCGCTTCTTACTCCGCTAACCGTTACGACTAAGGTAGTCCGGCTAGAAACCACGAAGACACGAAGCCACAAAGGCACAAAAAAGAAAAAGTTTTGAAATTTTTGGTGTTCTTAGTGTCTTTGTGGTGATTGAAGTCGGGTTTACCACTGACCTTAAACATGAGGCCTTTATGCAAAATGTCATTGAATACATTGCCCAATCGCTGGTAGAAAATCCTGAGCAGGTCGAAGTCGATTCGCATCGGGTCGGGGGCACACTTTATGTGGATGTAACCGCTGCCTCGGGCGATGTTGGACGACTTATTGGCCGCAAAGGGCGCACCGCCCAGGCCATTCGCTTGGTTGCCAAGGCTGCCGCGGCCCGGCAGGGCATGCGCATTGTTGTCGACATCGATTGATTGGGAACACCAGAAAGCTGATGCGTGAGCAACAAACCTTTTTAGCGGTCGGGCGCATTGTGGGCGCACATGGCGTGCGTGGCGAAGTTAAAGTCAAACTACTCACCGATTTTCCCGAGCGCTTTGTGGCGGGCGCATACTTTTTTATCGAAAATGAGAAACAACCGCGAGAAGTTGTCGCAGTTCGACCTCACAAAGGCTTGCTGCTGATTCGTTTTGCAGGCATCGACAACCGGAATAAAACAGAATCCCTGCTGAAAAAATATCTCTTTATTCCGCGTGACGAGGCAGCTCCGCTGGGCGAAGATGAGTATTATGAGGACGAATTGCTGGGATTGCAGGTTGAGACAGTAGCAGGCCAGCTTTTAGGTGAGCTGGTAGAAATTATTTGGACCGGGGCCAACGAAGTTTATGTCGTTAAAGGGGCGCAAGGCGAGATTTTGTTGCCTGCCATCGCCGACGTTGTGCAATCGGTTGATTTGGATAACGGCATCATGCGAGTAACGCTGCTGCCTGGTTTGATTGCCTGACAAGTTCAGCGGTGGGGCATGCAGGGCGATGCGTAAAAGCACAAGGTACAGGCTTGAGAAAAGTCAGCGGCAATACCCCATGCAAGATCGCATCACTAAACCCAGCCTTCCATCTCGACCACACAAATTTTAGAACAGGATTATTTTTGAACGGGGCGTTATTGTCCTCTTTCCCGTTGGCTGATACAATCATGGCATTCGTGCTTGACAAACAGATCCCCGGTCTGGTTTGTTCAGCAGAGTCAAGCGCCATGTTTATTTCTCGAACCGGTTTTCCCACCCTTTGGCTGCCATCTTGAAAGCGTTCCCGGAATTTTTGCACAAAAAGAAACTGTTGCGCCTGAGCCTTGTGGCAGGCAGCCTGCTATTGGCTGTTGCCCTGCTGGCACTGGGCGTTTGGCTGCTGAAATCTGCATCCCGGCCCAAAGCCACGATAGAGGTGGTTCCTCCGGCAGCGCCCGATACTTTTTTGGTGCTCATCGCCCCCTTCCGACATGATGGCGGCGAGGTCTATGACTTTGGTGCTGAGCTGGCCAACGATTTGCAGCAGCAGGCAGTATCGGAACTTTTTCAGGTGCAGATGCTGGCTGCCCAACCTGCGGAGGAAGTCATCCCTGAATTGGCTGCCTCCAGCCGGGCCCGGGCCATTATCACCGGCATTTACGATGAAAACAGCATCGAGGCTCAACTCTACTTCATTCCGCCCGACACATTGCCTGTCGCGGGCCCGGAAAGTGACGGGCGGGCCCTGCTCATGCCCGATCTGACGCCCACCCACTACACCCTTTACGCCCCGCGCGGCTTGGGGCATCCCTTGCAATACCTGCAAAACTGGCTGCTGGGCCAACATGCTTTTTGGCAAGGTAACTATGATGCTGCAATGGACGCGCTGACCATGGCCCGGCACTTGCTGCCCACGGTCATTCCTGTTGCGCAGCGCACCCACATGGATCACTTTGCCGCCTCGATTTTGTGGTCGTTAGGCTACATCCAGGGCCCGGTGCGCCATGATTGGCCCGCTGCCCGCGGTTTCTTCTATCAAGCCATGAGCTTGCAGAGCGATGCTTTGCCCGCCATTTTGGGACTGGCCGCGGCCCGGGCACAACTGCACGACGCCCCGGGCGCACAAGCACTCCTGCAAAACGCCCTGCGCCAACATCCGCAAGAATGGCAAATTCACTTTGCTTTGGCCGAAATCAAGGCACAGCAGGGCAACACCCAAGAGGCGCGAGTCCTGTTCGAGCAGGCCATCGATCTGCTTTCGGGAGCTGATACACCGGCAGCACAGCAAGCCCTGGCCGATGTCTATTTCAACCGCGGTTACTTCTTTTATCAGCAAGAGGATTATGAAAGCGCCCTGGCCGACTATCAACAGGCACAAGCCCTGGGCCGGGCCGATCTCTACCTGCTCAGCAATCTTGGCTGGACTGCGTACCTGCTGGGCGATTACGAAACCGCACTAACAGCCAGCACACAAGCTGCGGCCCTGGCTCCCCAACGTCCCGAGCTTGGCTTCAACAAAGCCTTGCACTTATTAGCCGCCGGGCGTTATGATGAGGCCGATGCAGCCTATGATGCTGCTATCCAGCTCACCCTGAAAAATGATGATGTCCTGACGCGCAGCACCTACTTTGGTGTAGCCTATCAGGATTTAGCTGACTTAGCGCAAAAAAGACCTGATCTGCAATCAAAAATTACCGAGCTTCAATCTCGGATTGATATTGCCAACGGCTAGGATTGCTTCGTAAATCCTGCCCTCACCTCTCCCCCCGGAGGCCCGCTCATGCCAAAAAAACAGCTCCTAACCATTCTCACCCTGCTGGTCCTCGTGCTGGCGCTCTTTACCCTGGCCGGGTGCAAGCGCTCTTCGTCGGAAGTTGATGCCACACCCGCACTGTCACCTGTGCCCGCAGCCCAGAAAAGCACCCCTGCTGCCAGTGCTGTGCCATCAGCCCTCACCCGGCCTGTGGATAGCGACGCTCCTGCAAAATTAGCTGTCATCACCACACAGCCTTCAGCCCTTGACCCCGCTTGCCTGGAAGATAGCGGTAAATTTGCCTTGCAAAGCGCCGCCATGCCCGAAACTGGCCTGGAACCAGGCATGGAGCAGTTCTTTTGCGTAACCGGCGTGCCCGCAGGCGAAACTGTCACCCTGACCCTGGCTTCCCCCGATGGCCGGGAGCAGCAGTATCAGGTGACAAGTGCCGAGCATAACGGCGTGGTTGCCGCAGTGCAGCCCATTGGCATTGGCGCCGATGCCCAGCCTGGCAAATGGCAACTGACAGCCACATGGCAGGATGCAAAAGCATCCCAGTCGTTCAAAGTTCAGCCAGCCAGCCAGCCCTTTTTAGCACTGTTGGAGCCTGTTGATGAAAATCCCAGTGTGATTCGTGTGGCTGTGGGGGGCCTGCAAGCTGGCGCTAAAGCAAGATTTGCCATTTATCGATTGCAGCCGGGCGCAGAGGGCACGGCTCGCGGTGACCTTTTGCTGGCCAATTTGATTCAGGTAGATGAAGCAGGCCGCGCGGATTTAGCCTTGGATGTGGCAGATCAACCGGGCGGGCCCTACCTGCTGCTCTTATTGCCCGCCGCGGGCGAAGCCCCAGACCCCACTAGCATTTCACTGACTGAGCAAGCACGCATGGCGTTGGCCATTGATATTGTGCGCACAGATCAGCCGCAAGCGTCACAGCCTGGTGGGCCGTCCAGCCCCGCCAACCTGCCCCCAGCCCCGCAGCTCACCGAAGCGGGCGGCGGCTTGCCCGAAGCCACCGGCACCAGCCTGACTGCCGCCACCTTGCCCCCCTGCACGCCCAGCGATGCCCCCACCGTGCAGCTTTGGCCGCAATCGGGCGAAGCGGGCCAGTGGTGGTACGGCTGCGCCAGTGGTTTTGCTCCCGAAAAAGCACTCAACGTTCAGGCCACCCTGGGCGATGGCTCTAAAATCTCCTTCGACCTCACCCCCACCGCGACCGACGGAACCAAATCCTTTCGCTGGTACAGCATGCCCGACGAAGGAACCGGCACATTTACCATCACCCTTTCCGATTATCAGGAACACCAAGCCAGCGCCACCTGGGAAATTGCCCCCGCCTCACAGCCGCACCTGCTGGTTTATCCCCACGTGGTGCTGCAAGATGTGGGAGCCAAGCTAATTTTAACCGGCTTCCCCTCCCGCGCTCAAGTACAACTGGGCCTCTATCGCATGAGCGCAGATGGTGCAGCAACCCTGGCGCAAAAACTAACAGTAAAAACTGGCAAGCGCGGCATGGTCCAGAATGATTTTGTCGAAGCTGACGCCCTTGAGCCAGGCATTTACATGCTGGTGGCCCAAAGCGCACCCACTTACCAGTTCGCAGGCATCGATACACCTGCCAGCGCCATCGAATTTTTCAGCGTAGGCGCACCCCTGGACGAGAAATTCGAATTCTACACCCTTTTTGCCGGACGAGATGCCGGGCAGCAAATCGCACAGCCTGCTCCCCAAACCCCGCAATCGGGCGAGAATGAGTCCACAGCCCCCGCCGAAACCACCAGCTCCGGTTTGCCCGCCACTCTGGACATTCCGGTGGACACCAGCGCTCCTCCCACCTGTCCCGATGCAGCCGCAGATGCCACCGCCATTTGCATCATGCCCACCACATTGGATCGGGCCACCTATCTTTACATGCTGATGCAGGGCTTTGAACCGGGCGAGCGATTCGCCATCAGCGTTAAAGGCCCCCGAGGAGGTGTCGACAAATTCAGCGTGCAGGCCGATGCCAATGGTTTTGCCGATGCTCACTGGTACGCACTCAACGATGATCGTCTTGGAACCTACAAAGTGCGCATTAGTGGCGGCGATAAAACCCTTACAGAGTCTTTCAAAGTTGTCAAGGCTGCTGCGCCTCACGTGCTGGTGCAGCCCCGAGAGCCGCAGCCCGGCACACCCGTTATCATCAGTTTCAGCGGTCTTCAGCCCAAAACCACCTACGCGATGGCCCGCTATCGCAGCACCGGCGAGTCCGACGGCCAGTTGCACTTCCAGTTTATGGATGTGCTTGACATGACCACAGGCAAAGGCGGGGGAGCCAAAGCCAGTTTTGCCACCAGCAAAGCTGACGCCAACACCCTGTTCATGGCCGTTCTTTTTGATAAAACAACAGGCGAGCTGCTGGCGCAAGAGGTTTATGCACCTGGTACAGCCCTCTACCTGCGCTATCCCTTTGCCTGGAACATGGCCCAATAGACATCTAACGCATGTTGCGCACCCATTAGCGCCATTTCTTGCTTGACAAGCAACAAGCGATGATGCGCAACATCGATAACTGAACGTGGACACCGAACTACAACAACTTCATCAACAAATCGATGCCTGTCAGCGCTGTTTGCTGGCAGGCTATCCTATTATTGGCCCGCCCATCTACTCCGGCAACAGCCACGCCCGACTCATGCTCATCGGGCAGGCTCCGGGCAAGACTGAGGCGGGCCAGACCCTTGAGCCCTTTAGCGGCAGCGCGGGCAAACGCCTGTTCCGCTGGCTGGGGCAGGTCGGCTGGGAAGAAACAGACTTCCGCAATCGATTTTACATAAGCTCTGTAACCAAATGTTTTCCCGGCCCCAACAAATCGGGGCGGGGCGATCGTGCCCCCTCGCGCAAAGAGCAGGCCTTTTGCAGCCAGTGGCTCGAAGCTGAACTCATGCTCATCGATCCCGAAGTGCTGATTCCGGTGGGCAAGCTGGCCATCGAGCGCTTTTTTGGGCGCCAACGCAAGCTGGTAGACATTATTGGAGCCCGTTTTCAGATTGATGGCCGCATTGTCGTGCCCTTGCCGCACCCCTCGGGCGCTTCGGCCTGGATTCAGAAGGCGGAACACAAGGTACTCATCAGCCGGGCCCTGGGGCATCTGGCAGTGATAAAAAAGGAATTGGGGTTGTAAGACGCGGTTCGCTTTGTCTTTATGAGCCTGGTTGGGATAAAATGGGGTGTTCATGCCTGAATCGTGCTATCTTCCTTTGCTTAAAGCCTTAGTCACTCATGTTACGCACCAACCGATGGATTGCCTGATTCTGGAGCAAGGCGCTGGTTGCCTTACAGCGACGACGAACATGGCCCAACGTGGATGAAAATTGACGAAAATTCAGCCATCCCATTTCGTCTCTTTTCCTCTCATCGTCCATTCGCCACACTTTTTCACCGTAACCGCACCCACCATCCATTTAATGACCATAAACAATTATAACCGCACCTTGCGGGAAATATTCGAACACGTTGACTACAGCCGGAATCGCCAGCATTCCTACAACGCCGAAACCTACAACCTTGAACGTATGCGCGAGCTGGTGCAACGCATGAAAAACCCGCAAGATCTTTATCCATCGGTGCATATTGCCGGTAGCAAGGGCAAAGGCTCTACCTCGGCTATGACCGAATCGATTTTGCGGGCGGCAGGGCATCGCACCGGGCTGTACACATCACCCCATTTGCACACTTTTCGCGAGCGGATGCGAGTTGATGCGCAGCTTATTCCGCACCAGCACTTAACCGAGTTGTGGCAACAGGCCCGCCCCACAGTCAAAGAGATGGGCACTGTTACCACGTTCGAGATTATCACGCTGCTGGCGTTTATGCACTTTGCCCATTCGAAAGTCGATTGGGCAGTGCTGGAAGTTGGCTTGGGCGGGCGTTTGGACGCCACCAATGTCGTTACCCCTCGTGCTTGCGCCATTACCGCACTTAGCCTTGAACACACCGATTTGCTGGGTGATCATATCACCGACATCGCCGCAGAAAAAGCAGGCATCATCAAGCCTGGCGTGCCAGTAGTAACGGGCCCGCAGCCCCCCGAGGCCATGGCTGTTTTACGTCGTGTCGCCCACGAGATGGATGCCCCCCTGATTGTGGTGGGCGAGGATTGGCGCTGGCACATCCGAGAACAAACCCCCCGCGGCCTGCTGCTTGACATTTTCGGCCCAGATAGTACCATTAAAGCGATTCATTTGCCTCTTACCGGCGCACATCAGGCCATTAACGCCACAGTTGCGGTGGCGCTGGCTCATGCCGCACTGCCCGCGGGCTCACTAAGCCCCGAAAACATCCGCAAAGGCCTAGAAAGCACCTACTGGCCCGGGCGGCTGGAACTTCTGGCTGAGCGGCCCACCCTGCTGCTGGATAGCGCCCACAATCGTGATAGCGCCACCCGTTTGCGCAACGCACTGGCCACCTTCCCCCATGGCCGTCTGATTCTGCTCTTTGGCGTTTCAGCCGATAAAGATGTAGCGGGCATGATGGAGGTGCTGGGGCAAGAGGCCGACACCATCATCCTCACCCGCAGCTTTCATCCCCGCGCGGCCAGTGCTGCCAGCCTGGCCGAGATTGTACAGCCCCTTTTTCCACATAAGCCCCTTTATCTTAGCGATGATGTGGCCCCGGGCCTGGCGCAGGCTCTGGCCATGGCCGCCCCCGATGATCTCATCCTGGCCACCGGCTCCATCTTTGTGGTGGCAGCAGCCCGTGAATCCTGGCTGGCCCAACATCCCGACAGCCTACCCCCCACCGACTGGGGCCATTTTTCTGAGCCCATCGATGGTCAATTTACCCCCATGCTATCTCAACCGGCTTGAATGGCCGTTATTTTTCTATGACACAACAAACCTTCGACACGATTCTTCGCCGTTTTAACGAAGAATTCCCCTTTTTACGCAATAGCACCATGCACGCCACCCACCCCGCGTCTGGCGACAAAGCCGCAGAGGATGACGAAATCCTGGAGCAGGAATACGCGGTCATCCCTTCGCGAGATGTCATCTTCTTCCCCGGAACAGTTGCGCCCATCTTTGTAGGGCGAGACATGTCGCGCCGGGCCCTGGAAGCTGCCCAGGATGATGGTTTGCCTCTGCTGGTGGTCGGTCAGCTCGATCTCATGGAAGAATCGCCGGCAGCAGCAGACCTTTACGACATGGGCAGCGAAATCACAGTAGAGCGGGTACTACGCTTGCCTGATGGCGCACTGAGCCTCTTTGCCAGTGGCACGCATCGGGTCAGCGTGGTAGAGATACTGCACGAGCGCCCCTTCATCCGGGTGATTGGCCGTCGCATCATCGAGCCCGATGTGGCCTTCGATGCCGAGATCGAGCCCTTGCGTCGGGCTGTGCTGGTCATGTTCGAGAAAGTCATTGCGCTCAGCCAGAGCATCCCCGACGAGGTGCTGCTGGCTGCCATGAACATCGAAAGTCCCGGTTGGCTCTCCGACCTCATCATCTTTTCCCTTCCCATTCCACTGGAACGGCGTCAATTCATCCTTGAGCTGCTGGATCCTGCCGAGCGATTACGCAAAACCAGTCTCATCTTGGCCGAAGAGCTGGATGTTCTGGAGCTGGAACACAAAATTCACGAGCAAGTGCATTCGCAGATGGAAGGCTCGCAACGCGAATACTTTCTGCGCGAGCAAATTCGCGCCATTCAGTCAGAATTGGGGGATGGCGATGAGTTCAGTGCCGAAATTACAGAGCTCCGGGAGCGTATCGAAAAGTCTGAAATGCCCGAGAAGGTCAAGGCCCGGGCCAACAAAGAGATGAGCCGCCTCGCGGCCATGCCCCCCATGGCTCCCGAAACCAACATCGTGCGCACCTATCTTGATTGGCTGCTGGATTTACCTTGGGGCCTGCCGCCCGCCACCGATGCAATTGACATCGATCACGCCGAAGCAGTGCTGGATGCGCATCATTACGGCCTGAAAAAGGCCAAAGAGCGCATTTTAGAGCATATTGCCGTGCGAAAGCTGGCCAAAGATGCCATGCGTACACCCATTCTTTGTTTTGTGGGCCCGCCCGGCACCGGCAAAACCTCCATGGGAAAATCCATCGCCGAAGCCCTGGGACGCGAATTTGTGCGCATTTCGCTGGGTGGCGTGCGGGATGAGGCGGAAATTCGGGGGCATCGGCGCACCTACATCGGCGCGCTGCCCGGACGTATCATCCAAACCATGCGCAACGCCAGCGTGGTCAATCCTGTTTTCATGCTGGATGAAGTGGACAAAATGGGCTACGATTTCCGAGGCGACCCCTCTTCGGCCCTGCTGGAGGTACTAGACCCCGAACAAAACAACGCATTCAGCGATCATTATCTGGATGTGCCTTACGATCTTAGCCACGTGCTTTTCATCACCACAGCCAACAATCCCTACAACATCCCCGGCCCTCTGCTGGATCGGATGGAGGTCATTGAATTTCCCGGCTATGCTGATTTCGAAAAGCGGCTCATCGCCCGAAAATTCCTGATTCCTCGCCTGCTCAAGGAACATGGCCTGCAAGATGCCCATCTTACCATGCCCGATCCCACGCTGGATGAGTTGATTCAGCATTACACCTACGAGGCAGGCGTGCGCAATCTTGAGCGGGAGATGGCTTCGGTTTTTCGCAAACTGGCCCGACGAGTAGCAGCCGGGCGCAAAATCCGGCATCGCATCACCCCCCGCATTGTCAATGAATTGCTGGGCCCGCCCCGCTATGACCAGTACAAGCTGGATAACGAAGACCAGGTGGGCGTGGCCACCGGTCTGGCTTGGACCGAAAATGGCGGCGACGTGATGCAGGTCGAAGCGTTGATTATGCCAGGCAAGGGAGGTTTGATTCTTACGGGGCAGTTGGGCGATGTCATGCAGGAATCAGCCCAGGCCGCCCTTTCCTACGCCCGCAGTCACGCCGAAACTTATCATTTTGATGATTTCGACTTCGACAAATTCGACATTCACCTGCATTTTCCCGAGGGTGCCATTCCCAAAGATGGCCCTTCAGCGGGCGTTACCATCGCCACTGTGCTCATCTCAGCGCTCACCCAACGTCCTGTGGACCACACCGTGGGCATGACTGGCGAGATTACCCTGCGCGGGCGAGTGTTGGCCATTGGCGGACTCAAAGAAAAATTGCTTACCGCCCATCGCAACCATCTCAAAACAGTCATCATTCCCCAGCGTAACCAAAAGGACTTAGCCGAAGTGCCCAAGCACATCCGCCGGGCCCTCAACATTCATTTCGTTACCCATCTGGAACAAGTTCTGGCACTGGCCTTGCGCGCACCACGCCCGCATGATGCGCCCCCGCCCGAGCCCGAAACGGACTAATTCCCGGAGATTTCCCATGTGGCGTCGTACTTTTATAATTCTTGGCATCACTGCTATCAGCATCCTTGCCTTTTTCTATATGATGCAGCGCCGTAACCATGTTGACATCTCGCAGGATGAAGACATAAGACAAATGGTTTTGGATGCGATTCAGCCCACAATCTGGCAGCCTGTCGGCAAACAAAAATTCATCAGAATCAGCATTGATGGTGACCCCGATGTGGAATGGCTTTTTTTGTATCGCAACATCGGCGATACCGGGCAAATTGGCGGGCTCATCTACGACGCGCAAAATCGCACCGAAGAAGTTACAGCATCAGCAACACCCTCACTGAAATCCTATTATCTTATGCCCGACTACACCGCCGGCAAAAGCGCTGGGTATCTGGCCGATGAAAGCATCCGTTACCAAACCATCTTTGTCAATAGCGATAACCGTGATGAAGCCCTGCTGCCTGCTGAATCCCAAGTGCTGGTTGGCGATTTTTTGCAAATGCGCGGTAATTATCGTGGCAAAACCAATCGGTTTTCGCTCTTTTGGTGGCAGGATGAGCATGCTGGCTATGGCGGCGCGTTGGCCTACACGCCCGGATGGTTCAGCTTGAGCCCCCAAAATCCTGATGACTGGGGCCCGTGGGATGAAGAGAACCCTGGCAAGCATCAGTTGGTTGATGAACTCTGGGCTTGGGAGCCGCAAAGTGATCGCTCCAACATCTGCCGTCTGGTACACTGGGGGCTAACCGAAGATTGGATAGCAGATTCTATGCAGTTTATTGCCGATTACAGCCACAGTCAGCTCACCTTTTGCCGAGGTGAGCTTCCCTCCGAGCCAGTCTTTCCCGAAGCCCAGGTATTGGCATTTTTGCTGGATGGCAACAAGGCCCGCTGGCAGGATAATCACGCCGACCGCAGCTACAAACATGTTTCGGTGATGACCATCGGCGTGCCTCCCCTTGATTCCCCCATAGAAACCGTAGGCGTTCCGGTAACATTTACCGATGACGACGGCTTGCACGACACCATCTGGGAAGTTGCCGTCGAACCCTCCAGGTCCAACCAATTCACCGTGCAATGGCGTATTGTTGCGGTTTACGACCGTTGAGTCTCTCTCCTCCATTTGCCCATGTCTACCCATCGCTCCACTTCCCTCACGCCCGAGTCTCTGCGTGCCACCGTTCAGGAAGGCCCCGGGCCCAAAACCATTTTACTGGGCGCTAAGGCCTCGGTGCGTAAAATCGCCGAAGCCATGATTGCGCTGGCCAATGCCAACGGTGGTCTGCTCATCATGGGCGCTACCAACACGCGCAAGCTCACCGGCGTAGTGGATGGCGAAATCGCCCGCGAGTTGATGGCTTCGGCAGCGCTCATCGCCACTCCGCCCCTTATTTTGCCCCTGCCCCAGGTGTTGGAGGTGGATGGCAAAACGTTGTGCGTCAATCAGATTCCCGCGGGGCTGCCCCATGTGTACAGCGTGCGCGGGCAATATCTCATTCGTTCGGGCCGCGATGTGCGTCCTTTGCAGCCTCACGAACTACGCGTCCTGCTGCTGAATCGCAGTGAAGCCAGCTTCGAAGCTCAGACGCCGCGTGGGGTAAGCATGGCTGCGCTGGACACAGAACGGCTTCAATCTTACCGAGAGCTGCTGGGCCTTTCGCCCGCCGAAGATATCAACGACCTGTTGTTGAGCCGTGGCTGCGTGGCCGAAACCAGCAAGGGCCTGCGTCCCACCATTGCCGGCTTGCTCCTTTTTGCCCAAAATCCACAGCGTTGGCTGCGTTCTGCCGAGATTACCGGTGTGCGCTACGCAGGCGAAACCATGAGCGATGATTTCATTCGCGAAGATATCCGCGGCGTTTTGTCCGACCAATTGCGGCGGGCCGAGGCCTTTGTCACTGCCAACATGCGCCGGGGCATGAAAATCCGCGGCATGGAGCGAGTGGAGATTCCCGAATACCCCCTTTCGGTGGTGCGTGAAGCCATTGTCAATGCAGTGGCGCACCGCGATTACAGCATCCGTGGCGATAACATTCGGATACTCATGTTTAGCGACCGCATGGAGGTTTATTCACCCGGGCGATTACCGGGCCATGTCACCATCGATAATCTCATCGATGAGCGTTACAGCCGCAACGAGGCCATTGTGCAGGTGCTTTCGGAGATGGGCTTCATCGAGCGCCTGGGCTATGGCATCGATCGCATGATTGCTGTGTGCGAGAAGGAAGGCTTGCCTCGTCCCGATTTTACCGAGACCAGTGCCGGTTTCAAGGTGATTGTGTACAGTCATGCACCCTCGTTGGTGGGGGCGGGCCCGCCAGCGCATCTTTACGCCCATTTGCAATTGAATCCCCGCCAGGAAAAGGCCATGGATTATTTGCAAAAGCAGCGACGTATCACCAATCGAGATTATCAGCGTTTGTGTCCCGATGCCAGTCCCGAAACCTTACGGCGTGATTTTGCGGATTTGGTTGATAAAGGACTGGTGCTGAAAATCGGGCAAAAACGAGCCACCTATTACATTCTCAAGTAGGTTCAAGAATTTTATCCTCTATCCATGACCTCATCACCCACCCCCGCACAGGAGTCATTTTCTGAGCAGACCAGTTTTTTGCAACGCTGGAGTCGAGATCCGGCGCGTTGGCGCGCGCGGTTGCGATTTCTGTTCTTTGTGCTGCTGGTGGGATTAACCGTTTTCCTTTCGCAGGTGATGGATTTGCCCGGCGTGGGCAATGTACAGGTCGAGGTAGGCGACAGAAGCCCGCAAACCATGGTCGCACCCCGTTCCATCACCTACAAGAGCGATGTGCTGACCGCTGAGGCCCAGGAGCAGGCACGGCAAAATGTCGCTCCCATCTACAATGTACCTGAATCACGTGTGGCTCGGCGGCAGGTGGCCCGGGCCCACGAAGTGATCGATTTCATCACGCTGGTGCGCCAGGATCCCTACGCCGAGGCCGAGCAAAAGTTGGCCTGGCTGCAAGCTATTCCCGATTTGGGGTTGGATGCTGAACGGGCCCAGAGCATTCTTGATCTTAGTGATGCCAGTTGGCAAAAGGTTACGCAAGAAGCCTTGCGCATTCTCAGCATCATCATGCGCCGCGAAATTCGGGAAGGGGAGATTGCCAAGGCGCGCCGCGCGGTGCCCGCCATGATTTTACTGGAGCTAAACGACCGCCAGGCCGATGCTACCCAGGCCTTGGTCAACGGACTGATTGCCGCCAACACATTTTATAACGAAGAAGAGACCGAAAAGGCCCGCGATGCTGCGGCCCAAAATGTCAAACCCATCAATCGTACCATTGCCGCGGGCGAAACCATTTTGCGGGAAGGGGACATCGTTACTGATCTGGATATCGAAGCGTTGGGCACATTGGGGCTGCTGCAACCGCATCGCACTTGGCGTGACTATCTCTCTGCGCTTATCTTTACCCTGATTGTGGTGGGCATGTTAGCCACATTTATCACTTATCGCCGCCGATTTTTCTGGCATACCACCAGCTCGGTGCTGTTGATGGGGAGCATTTTTAGTGTTTTTGTGCTGCTGGCCCGCATGTTGCTGCCCATGCACACCCTGTTGCCCTATCTCTTCCCACTGGCCAGCATGGCCATGCTCATCGGCTCCCTCATCGATTTGCCCATGGCGATGCTGGCCTCGGCCCTGGTATCCATGCTCATCGGGCGTTACCTCGGCGGCGATATCGATGTGATGATCTACCTTTTTTTGGGGGGCATTGCCGGGGCGTTGGCCCTGGGCAAGGCAGAGCGACTCAACAGTTTTGTGCGGGCCGGTTTGTGGACGATTTCCATCAATTTGTTGGTGATTTTGGTTTTTCGTTTGCCGCAATTGGGGGCCTTGGATAATCAGGGCATGCTGGAATTGGCCTTCGCGGGCCTTATCAACGGCATCTTTGCCAGCAGTTTTACCCTGGTGGTTTATTACCTGCTGGGACAGCTCTTTGGTGTCACCTCCAGCTTGCAGCTATTGGAAATTTCCCGTCCCAACCATCCCTTGCTGCGACAATTGTTGTTGAAAGCGCCAGGAACCTATCATCACACCCTAATTGTGAGCAACATGGCTGAAGAAGCAGCGGTGGCCATTGGTGCAGATTCATTGCTGGCCCGGGTAGGCAGCTATTATCACGACATCGGTAAAATTATCCGCCCTTACTTTTTCATCGAAAACAACGCGGACAGCGAAAATCCGCATGATCGCATCGACCCCTACACCAGCGCCCGCATCATCATTAGCCATGTAACCGATGGTGTCGAGTTGGCAGAAAAACATCATCTGCCCCCCAGCATCATCGACTTTATCCGCGAACATCATGGCACGACCCGGGTGGAGTATTTTTATCATAAAGCAGTGCAAATGGAGAAAAATCCGGCAGAGGTGGAAGAAGGTGCTTTTCGGTATGCCGGGCCCAAGCCGCACACCCGCGAAACCGCCATCCTCATGCTGGCCGACACTTGCGAAGCAATGGTGCGCGCGGTGCGTCCGCAAACCAGCGAAGAGCTGCTGGAACTTATCCGCAGCGCCATCAGCCGCCGCCTGATGTCGGGCCAACTGGATGATAGCCCCCTGACCTTGCAAGATCTGACCCTGCTCTCAGAGGCCTTTGCCCGGGTGTTGCAGGGCATTCATCATCCCCGGGTGCAGTACCCGGGTGAAAAATCCTGACCATGACTATCGAGATTGATGTAAAAGCTCCCTATCGCACGCTGGTCGACACCGATTTTTTGCAGCAAGCTGCGCAATGCGTGCTAACCGCCGAGCGGGCCCAGGGCGATGTGACCCTGGTCCTTACCGATGATGACACCGTGGCCCAACTGAATCAGCAATTTTTGGGCAAAACAGGTCCCACTGATGTGCTCAGCTTTCCTGCCATGGCCGATGATGAGCCTTTTGTGTTGCCTCCCGAGGCCGCGGTCTATCTGGGCGATGTCATCATTGCCATGCCTTTTACGCAGCAACAGGCGCAGCGTTTGCAGCGTCCATTGATGCACGAGTTGGCGCTACTTACCATTCATGGCCTCTTGCATCTTTTGGGCTACGATCACGCCACGCCCGATGAGAAAGCAATCATGTGGGCCAAACAGGATGCTGTTCTCAGCGGCTTGGGCATTGGGCCCATGGATGTTTGAGCTTATGCGTGCCGAGATTTCCCGTTTGCTGCATGCTTTTTCTTATGCCGGGGCGGGCGTGGTTTATCTGTTTCGCCACGAGCCCAACGCCCGCATTCATCTTGTTCTTAGCCTTTTGGCGATACTGTTGGCTGCGGGCTTGGGATTTTCGGGCGTGGAGTGGGCTATTTTGGCTCTGACCATTGGCGTTGTGTTTGCTGCCGAGGCCCTAAACACCGCCATCGAGGTACTCACCGATTTGGTCAGCCCCGATTATCATCCCAAAGCCAAGGCAGCCAAAGATGTGGCTGCCGCGGCAGTGACTTTTGTGGCTGTAGCCGCGGTGGTCATGGCACTATTTCTTTATCTGCCCAAGTTGTCGGATTTGTTGTTGTGAACGCCTCCGAGCACATTGGCTACGAGACCTTGCAGCGCATGGCCTCGGTTTCGCATTACAATCGCTGGATTTATGAAAGTCTGGCTCCATTTGCCGGGCGTCGGGTGTTGGAGGTGGGATGCGGCATTGGCAACATGACCCAGTATTTTTTGGATAGCGAGTTATTACTGGCTTTGGACCCACTGCCTGCCAGCGTGCAGGCTGTTCAGGCCCGTTATCAGGCCTATCCTCACGTGCAAACCCTTTTAGGCGATATTACCGATGCACAATTGATGACTTCGTTGCTGGCCCGTCATCTCGATACAATCCTCTGCATCAACGTGCTGGAGCATATTGCAGATGACACCTGCGCGTTGCAGCACATGGCCCATATTTTGCAGCCGGGCGGGCATCTGCTGCTAATGGTTCCTGCGGGCCCCAAATTGTACGGAGCGCTGGATGAAGCATTGGGGCATCATCGCCGCTACACGCGGGCGGGATTGGCTGCACAGGTGCAAGCCGCGGGCCTGAACATCGTGCAACTGCACTACATGAATTTGGCCGGGATTTTAGGGTGGTGGTGGAACAGTCGAGTACGGCAGCGGCATTTGTTGCCCGCCTCGCAATTGCGCTGGTTCAATCATCTAACACCATGGTTCATTTGGCTGGAGCGTCATCTGCAGCGCCTGGGGCCCCTTCCTGCGGGCCAATCGCTCATCTGCATTGCACAAAAAAAGACCTGACCACCGGGGCCAGGTCTTGAAACTGCTAACAGTAAAAAAGCGTTTAGGCTTCAGGTTCTTGGGCAACAATGCCTTGCTCGACAGCCGCTTCTGCCAGTTCCGATTCCGAAAGCGTATCTTTGGCCAATTCACCCTCGGCCTCGACAATCACTTTGAAGGTGGCACTCACGCCGTGCGACAGCCCCATGGTCACATCGTGACTGCCCAACTCGCGCAAAGGATGCTCCATGCGAATGCGGCGGCGATCAATCTCGATGCCCAGCGAGCTGGCCAACGATTCGGCAATGGCGGTGGAGGTAATCGAGCCGTAAAGACGGCCACCTTCGCCAGCCATCGCTTTGAAGTTAAGCGTGGTTTGGCTGATGCGGTCGGCCAGGTCCTGAGCGGTCTTCAGTTCGCGCAGGCGGCGGCGCTCGGCAGCCTGTTTAATTTGATTCGCCTGTTTGCGCAGGCCCGGGGTGGCAGGCATAGCCATCCCCCGCGGGATAAGGTAATTGCGAGCAAAACCAGCTTTCACATTGACGATATCGCCAGCGGAACCGAGGTTTTCGACATCTTGTTTCAGCAAAATTTCCATGGGTGGGATTAGCTCCTTCTTATAATATCCGAATAACCGCCCGCAACAGGGCAGCGATGAGTTTTGGCTGGGTTGGATGATTCGGGGGCCAAGCACAGAAGACCGGCCCCAGAAGGCCGGTGCGATGAACAAGCAGACGCCAAGAATCAACATCGAATTCTACACCACTTGCCCCTGTTCTGCAAATCTTGCTGCTGCCTTTGCTTCTCTACCCAATCTCCTGCCCTTCCCGGCTCTTGGGATGCAAGCAGGGCCCGTGCTATACTGCGTTGTGTTCGTGGAGATTGTGCATCGGTTCTGCACCTCCTCTCTCTCTTTGCAATTTTGCATGAGATCTATTGCCATCGAGGTTTTTTATGCCAAAACGACTTCTTCTGCTTTTACTCATCATGGCTGTGGCCGCACTGGGCGCCGGATGCGGCGGTAAGGCCACGCCCGAGCCTCCTACGCCCGTTCCTACTCTGCGCCCGACCTTTACGCCCACGGTGCCTGTGTCTCAGCCACCTGTTGCAGCGCCAACGCAGCAGCCCACCGCAGCTCCCACTACCCAACCAACGCCCACGCCCGTGCCTCCTACGCCCACGCCTGCGCCCACGGCTACGCCCGAACCGGCCAAAGTACAAGTCACCGCAGATGTGGTCAATCTGCGCAGCGGGCCCGGAACCACGTATCCGCGTGTAACGCAAGCCAAGCAGGGCCAAACCTTTGCTATTCTTGCTAAAAATGAGGACGCCAGTTGGCTTCAGGTTTCGGCCAATGGGCAAGAAGCCTGGGTCATCAACGATGCCCGCTGGACCAGCGTTGTCGGCAGTTTAGAGGCCCTTACCGTGGCAGAAAACATCCCTGCCCCACCCCCTACGCCCACACCACGTCCCACAGCCACACCCGCGCCCACCAACACACCTGCGCCCACCTTCCTCTTCAAGCGCTTTAGCATGGAGCCTCGCTCCAGCACCAATCCTATTGTCACCATCTTTGCAGGCCTGTGGAATCGGCAACTTGACCCCGAACATCCCATCTCCGGCTACAACATGACCGTCATCCTTCCCGATGGACAGCGCCAGGAATTCCCCTTTGGCGCAGTTGCCCTCAAAGGTGACCCCGGGCCCACCGGAACCTTTGTCTACACCATCAAAGCTGAATTCCCTCTGGTTCCCGGCGTTTACAAGCTCTATGTTAGCGATGGCAGCGGCAAACAGGTTTCTGAGATGTGGGAAGCCAATGTCGCAGGCCAAACCCGCACCTTCATCCCCTACTGGCAGGAAAAGTAGGGGAGGCGTGATGACCTGAGCATCCTAGCTGACGCCTGACATCGAACGACCTGTTCCATGACTCCACCGCTCCGGGCAGCCACCCGTTTTTATCTGCTGGCATGGCTTCTTTTGCTGCTGGCGGTGTCGGGCTGCGCCAGTGTGGGAGAGATGGTGGTTGCACCCACACCCACCGCCACGCCCACCATTACTCCCCCGCTGCTGCCTACCAGCACCGTAACACCCACGCCCACGCTGACTCCTACGGCCACACCCACCGCCACCATCATTCCCACGATAACGCCTACGCCCGTGCCTCCCACGCCCACCATCACGCCCACGCCCGCAGCCAGCGTGCGCATTATGGGCGCGGGCGTGAATGTGCGCAGCGGGCCCGGTCTGGTCTTTCCTGTTATCGGCTCTGTCCGGCAGGATTCAGAACACAAAGTCACCGGCGCCAATGCCTCGGGCATCTGGTGGCGCATTTGCTGTATCGATGGCGATAAAGAGGGCTGGGTGCGTAGCGATTTAGTAGAAATCAGTGGCAGCTTGAATGATATCCCCGTCATCCAAGTGCCCACGCCTACCCCGCGTCCCACAGCTACCGCAACGCCTATCCCACCTACGCCCACGCCCGGATTAGGCTTTTATCGTGGCATCGGGCCCATCTTTATGCCCACGGGCAACAACTGGCTTACCCTGTGGGTCAAGGTCTATCAGGGGACAGGCCAGGGAACGCCGGTTTCGGGCTGGAAGCTGCAAGTTCGCCGCAATGGCTCGGTGCTGACCACCAGTCAACCTTCATTGCCTTACTTCCAATGGTCAGCGCCGCCTGGTAAACAATTTGGCAACCGCGTTCAATACAACCTCAAACTCGAGATTCAAAATCCGGGCGAGGCTGAGTGGGAGGTTTATTTGGTGGATGGCGGCGGCGTGCGACGCTCTCCAGTGGTCAATTTCACCACCAGTCCTACCAATCCCAATCGCGAAATCTACATCGGTTTTCTTTCTGCCCGCTAAGCATGGCAACCTGCAAACGATTCACCCGCTCGGGCCTTATGCTGGCAGCCATCGGGCTGCTGGGGTTGGGTCTGCGCTTGATTCAGCTCGATTTTCAGCCTTTGTGGTGGGATGAAGGCTATTCGGTGTGGTTTGCCGCGCATTCGTTGCCACAAATGCTGCGTCTGACCGCGGTTGATATTCATCCTCCCCTTTACTATTGGCTGCTGCACGGCTGGGCACATCTGATGGGCTGGCAGCCTGCTTCGCTGCGATTGTTCAGCGTGCTGCTCAGCCTGCCTGCCATTTTTTTGGCGTATGCCTTGGGCCGTGATGTGCGCGATCGTACCACCGGGCTGCTGGCCGCGCTATTGCTGGCTCTGAATCCCTTTGCCATTTACTACGCTCAGGAAATTCGCATGTATGGCCTGGGCGCTACCCTTAGTTTGGCTGCCATGTGGACAGGCTGGCGTTGGTTTCAGGGGCAATCTTCACGGAGCTGGATGTGGGGCATCGCCTATGCTCTGAGCCTGGTGGCGGGCGTTTATACTTTGTATCTTTGGATTTTGCTGCCGGTGGCGCAACTGATGTGGGTGCTACTGACTCGAAGGCAGCGGTTGCGGGCCAGTTGGCTGTTTTGGATGGGGGCCGCGCTTCTTTATTTGCCCTGGATAATTTATGCCGGGCCCAAACTGTTGCATTACGTGGCCTACAAAGTGGTGATGGATAATGATGAACCGCTGGGATTTTTGGCCTATGTGGGGCAGCATCTTAGCGCTTTTGTGGCGGGGCATTTGACCGGGCCCATGGCTGCGTGGTGGCCCGCCATGCTTCTGTTGCTGTTGCCGCCGGGCCTGGCGTTGATGCGCAGCATGTATCGTCCGGGCACTGACGCGGGTTCTCGTGCCGCCATCAGCTACCTGGCGACGATTTTGCTCACTGCCTTGCTGGTAGGCTTCATCCAGCAGACGCGAGCGCCCTTCATTCCTGAACACTTCCAGCGGGTTTTGCTTTATGCTGCGCCCGCGCTGTGGTTGCTGCTGGCTTTGGGATTGCGGCAGATTGGGCAGCATAGGTGGCAGCTCGCGTGGCTGTTGATGGTGATGCTCTTTGGGGTGCAGGCAGCCAGCTTGCACACCTTTTACACTCAGCCCCGCTATGCCCAGCGTGATTACCGTCCACTGGTGGCGCAAGTGCAGCAAGATTTGCGCCCGGGCGACGCCATTTTTGCCATCTATCCCTGGCAGGCAGGCTATTTTTTGGCTTATCTGCCCCCGGAGTTGGCGCCCGTTTTGGTGCAGGAGGCGGGCACGCCCTGGAATGCTGATGGTACGCCCATCACCCCCATCCTGCTGAGCCCGGAAACAGATTGGACGCCCGCGGTGCAACAAACCATCGATGCTCTGCGACAGTATGGCGCGGTCTGGTTTCCCGAACATCTCTCGCTGGGCGGTATTTTCGAAAACAAGGTCGAGCGCTATCTGGCTCAAAACAGCTTTCAGGTGCTAAACCGGTGGTATGGCGCCGAAACCCGGCTGACCGCCTGGGATGGGCCGCACGACGTGGCACATCGCGCTGAATTGCCAGCGTTGCAGTGGCAAAATGGTGTGCGGCTGGATGGCGGCTGGTTCACGACGACGCCCTATCGGCTTTTCTTCCATCTGACGTGGCAGGGCGACCCGGTACAAAATGCGGCGGATGGGGCCTATGTGGTGTGGTTGCGCGGGCCCGATGGTCGACGCTGGGCCCGGCGGGATCTCTCGCAGCAGTGGCGTGAGCAGGAGGCTGTTGCCCTGACATTGCCCGCCGGCTTGCCTCCTGGTGATTATGAGCTTCACATAAACGTGCTGGATGCGGCATTGCGGCCTCTGTCTGTGGTGGGAGATGCTGCGCGGCTGCCCACCCTGACGCTGGCTGCTGAACCTGATGTTATGCCGCGGCCCAGGCATCCGCAAAGGAACCATGGCGACGCTGTTATTTTTTTGGGCTATGATGGGGGGGATGCGCCGGTGCAGCCGGGTGATGATTTGGAGATGGTGCTTTATTGGCTGCCTCAGGGGCCCATCGAGCCTGATCAGCGGCTGTTTTTGCAATTGTTGGATGCCGGGGGAGCGTTAGTCGCGGGCATGGAGGCGCCCCCTCTTTCCTGGTATCCTACCTCGCGCTGGCGGAATGCGCCGTTGCGTACATGCCAGCGCTTACGCATTCCCGCCCAATTGTCGCCGGGCCGTTATGAACTGATTGCAGGCCTATTTGATGTTGTCAGCGGGCAGCGTTTGCAGTGGTCTGGCGGAGATGCTTTGCATTTGCGTTTCATCAGCGTATTGCCCCGCGAGCATGATTTTACACATCCGCAGCCCGCACAGCCGTTGGATGCGCTCTGGCAGGGAAATCACAAGCTGGCGGGATTTAGTCTTGATGCCGGGGCCCAGCAGGATGCTGCTTTCCACCTGACGCTGTTTTGGCAGCCCGCGGGCCCGCTGGATGAGCGCTACAGCGTTTTTATCCATTTGGTGGATGCCCAGGGTAAGATTTTGGCACAAGATGATGCCGAGCCTGCCGCGGGCGCACATCCCACAACATCGTGGTTGGCGGGCGAGACCGTGCTGGATGCGCATAGCCTGGCCCGACCTCAGGCTGCAGGGTCTCTGAGCCTGCGCGTGGGGCTTTATGAGCCCGAGACGGGGCGACGCCTCCCTTTGGTCGATGCCTCGGGCCAGATTATCGGCGATTTTCTTTCCATTCCCCTCTCATCGGAGGTTTTACCATGACACGTGTTATTCATCCCCCCACGGGTACAACGTTGACTTGCAAGAATTGGCTGCTGGAGGCGCCTTATCGCATGATTCAGCACAATTTGGATCCTGATGTGGCGGGGGATCCTGCGAATCTGATTGTTTATGGAGGTCGGGGCAAGGCTGCCCGGGATTGGTCCAGTTTTGATGCGATTTTGGCAACGCTGCGGCGCATGGATGTGGATGAGACCTTGCTTATTCAGTCGGGCAAGCCGGTGGCTGTGTTCAAAACGCATGAGGATGCTCCGCGGGTGCTGATTGCCAACTCGAATCTGGTTCCCAAGTGGGCCACCTGGGAGCATTTTGATGCGCTGGAGGCCAAGGGGCTGATGATGTACGGGCAAATGACCGCGGGCTCGTGGATTTATATTGGCACGCAGGGTATTTTGCAGGGGACGTATGAAACGTTGGCATCGTTGGCCTCGCAACAGGGTTGGTCTTCGTTGAAAGGTAAGTTCGTGCTAACGGGTGGTTTAGGAGAGATGGGGGGCGCTCAGCCTTTGGCCGTGACCATGAACGAGGGGGTGGCGTTGGTGGTGGAGGTGGATCCGCACCGCATTCAGCGTCGTTTGGAGACCGCTTATCTTGATAGCGTGGCCACCGATCTCGATGATGCGTTGCAGCAGGTCGCAGCAGCATTGGATCAGGGCCAGGCCCGCTCCATCGGTTTGCTGGGCAACACCGCTGAAGTTCTGCCCGAGCTGGTGCGCCGCGGGGTCACGCCCGATGTGGTCACCGATCAGACCAGCGCCCATGATCCACTTTATTATTATCCGGCAGGATTGGCCTTTGATGAGGCAGTAGCGCTGCAAAGCTCGAATCCGGCACGCTTTCGGCAGTTGGCGATGGCGTCCATGGCAGAGCATGTGCGGGCCATGCTGGCGTTTCAGGCCCGGGGAGCTGTTGTGTTCGACTATGGCAATAATTTGCGGCAAATGGCCTTCGATGCGGGGGTTGAGGATGCTTTTGCGTATCCTGGATTTGTACCTGCTTACATTCGTCCGCTGTTCTGCCAGGGCAAAGGACCTTTCCGTTGGGTGGCACTTTCGGGCGATCCGGAGGATATTTATCGCACCGATGCCGCCATCCTCTCTCTTTTTCCGCAGGATCATCATTTGGTGCGCTGGATTAAGATGGCGCAAAAGCGAGTCAAATTTCAGGGACTGCCTTCGCGCATTTGCTGGCTGGGCTATGGCGATCGGGTGAAGGCGGGCCTCAAGTTTAACGAGATGGTGGCCAGTGGCGAGCTCAGCGCACCCGTTGTCATCGGGCGTGATCACCTGGACGCTGGCTCGGTGGCTAGTCCCAATCGCGAGACCGAGGCGATGCAGGATGGTTCGGACGCTGTCAGTGATTGGCCCATTCTCAATGCACTCATCAATGCGGTAGGGGGCGCAACCTGGGTAAGTTTTCATCATGGCGGTGGTGTTGGCATGGGATACAGCCAGCACGCGGGCATGGTGATTGTGGCTGACGGTACGCCCGAGGCTGCGCGGCGTTTGCAGCGAGTGCTGACCACAGACCCGGGCATGGGCGTGGTGCGCCATGCAGACGCGGGTTACGGCATCGCCACCACATTCGCCAAGGCTCATGGTATTGATATGCCCATGCTGCGCTGATGGGCTCATGCACGCCGCTAAGGCACTAAGCCACAGAAAAAGAGGATGGTGTCAGGCAAATTCGAACCACCACCAGAAATTTGACTCATTTGTCTTCCTTCACTATAATACGATGCTGGCCGCCCTAAATTGCGGTCAACTTGCCGACGTAGCTCAATTGGCAGAGCAGCGGTTTTGTAAACCGCAGGTTATGGGTTCGAGTCCCTTCGTCGGCTTTTCAGTTGCATTTCTACTACATGACAGTTTGCCAAAAGGGTGTCTGTTTGGTAGAATAGCACTGTTCCACCCCCAAGGGTCGGTGTCCCGAGCGGCAAAGGGGGCGGGCTGTAAACCCGCTGGCAGTAGCCTTCGCAGGTTCGAGTCCTGCCCGGCCCATCCGAGCCCACATAGCTCAGTCGGTAGAGCACATTCTTGGTAAGAATGAGGTCATCGGTTCAAGTCCGATTGTGGGCTCCTAAAACCTACCGTTGAAACTCTGGCCGTCTCCATCCGGGGACGGCCAAAAAATGCAACCCGGAATCATTCGATTCGAAAGCATCCAAGCAGGAGGCAAAATCATGGCAAAGCAGCATTACGAGCGCAACAAGCCCCACGTGAATGTGGGAACCATCGGCCACATCGATCATGGCAAGACGACCTTGACCGCGGCCATCACCAAGACCCTGAGTCTGAAAGGCTGGGCAGATTTTTCAG
>CAZMDD010000063.1:0-2561 GCA_964565065.1 uncultured Caldilineales bacterium
ACAAGCTGTGCGGGCACATCATCGCTGTGTTTGATATACATGATGCTGTCCTAAAAATTGAATGGGTGAGATAAGTAAGTGTGCTATGCTATCCGGAGCGCACCACCAAGTGCATCAAGGCACGAAGAAGAAGGAAAGAAATGCTCAAGAAAATCTGCGAAATCTGTGCCATCTGTGGTTGCAATCTTCGCCGTTGGCCGAGATGCACAGCGCTTTTCTCAAGTTTCAAATACGCAGCTACTAAAGAGCTGTATTGCCAACGACTTATCTATCGAAAATAACGCTCTCCCATCATGGCTTTTAATCCCTGAGAAAGGTATTTTTCAAAAGTTTCTATGTGTTTGCCAGGCGAGACAATGACGGTGACGCCTTTCTCTTTCAGAAATGCGAGTTCATCTGTGCTTAAACGCCCCACCTGATCATCCTTCTCTCCATACACATAGACGACATTTTGCATGGGGGTCTCGGCCAGCAGTTGCGTGTAGCGCTTGTAAGCCAGGCCCGCGGCCAGTTTGGCCATATTGGCGTCGGTATACGCCCCCTGGCCGCCCATACCCGCGCCCTCCGCGTCCACGGGTATGATGGTCACGCCATCCTCAAAACCCACCATACGGCCATCCGCGAACACCTGCCAAACCTCATCAGGCATGTCCAGGCGGCCCACAACAATGAGATAACCATCTGCTACATTTCCTTGAGTTGCCAACAAGTCTTGTACGATAAATGCCCCAAAGGAAAATCCCGCTACGTAAACTTTTTTATCGTGAGCCTGATACCACTGCACCATATCGGCCAGGATAGCTACTGTTTCGGCATCAGCCTCTTTCGCTTCATCGAAGGTGATAGGTTGTTTGGTAAAGTGGTTAGGATCGATGGTTTGCGCCTGGGCCACTGTAGCAGCCATTAGCTTGTTGCGATCCAATTTTTTGAGGGCCGGGCGCAACTCTTCGCCCAACTGCGTGGTGATGGGCCCCCCCTGCGCAATCAGCAACACGGTGTCGCTTTCAGGATTTCCCATTTTGTAGAGTTTGCTGGCCATAACGCCCGTCATCTTCCCCGCAGGAGGTGTCGCATCGATGATGGGCTGTGTAAGCAGGCCGTAGCGCAAGATCTCTTCTTCACTCATTTCATAGATACCCCCGGCTGGCGCGGCCTGGATGGTGAACCAATAAAAAGCATCGTTCCCTAACATGGTTTCGACATATTTCCGATTCTTTTCATGCTCGGGCGCATCCTTGGGGAAATCCACGGCCTCTTTGTTGCCATCGGACCAAGAATGCACACCAATGTGAGCCCCTCGTTCCATGGTGCGCTCCGTGCCCGCCAAGAAGAGATCCACCGCACCTGAATTGATCTGGCTAAAACTGCGTAAATGGGTGTTCAGGCCCTGCTCGCGTACAAAATACGCCAGTTTGATCATCGTATCATCATCTAACGAGCCTGGCATCACCTCTTCCACCAGCGTGGTCACTTGTGGATTTTTGGCGATGAGCTTGGTGACTTGTCCATACGTTTGGCGGTTGATGGGCCCGTTCATAACCAGCGTGTCACCTTCTACCCGGAGTTGCGTGAGCTTGCGGGTATTCATCCACAAAATTTTTGCTATAACAATAGGGGTTTGCAGATAAAACGCAATGCCCAAAAGACTGGCAAGTAACAGGAGGATTACGCCAGCCAGAATCCCTTTCTTCTTGATTTTTTTCATGTCCACTCCCTCCAGGAATGTGTACTGAACAATTTTCACTTAACCCGATGTACAACTTTTTATAGCACAACAACGGGCTTATCAAGCATTTTCCGTTAAACAAGTGGGCGAACATTGACTAAAACAGGCCCAAATGGACGAAAACAGCATCTTCCTTTGTCTATTTGGATCCTATCGTCCTTTCATCTGTTTATCAGATGGGCTGAGTAGCTGCGCGTTTTACTACTGGGCGAGACTGTTTTTAGCTTGGTAGGCTAAAATTTCCATAACGACTAAGGCGATGAGATGATGACTGCATTATAGCATTGGTTGGGGAGTTCTCCAACCCAGGCCCGTTGCCCCTCTTGCAGTCAGCGACAGGCCTGGATTGGGGATATGTTATTGTCCTTGCATGCTAAATTTTTCTACCCGCACCGCTGACACCTTGAACTCAGGAATCTTGGCGATGGGGTCCAGCGCGGGATTGGTGAGGAAGTTGGCCGCGGCCTCGGCAAAGTGGAAGGTGGTGAAGATGATACCCGGCTCCACCCGGTTGGTGACTTCTGCGGTGGAGATGATTTCGCCGCGGCGGGACGCCACCTTGATCAAGTCGCCATTCTCGATGCCCAGGTTGCGGGCATCTTTGGGATTGATTTCCACCAACGCCTGCGGATAAACCTCGGCCAGGCCCGCGGCCCGATGGGTCATCTCGCCTGCGTGCCAGTGATAAAGCACCCGGCCCGTGGTCAGCACCAGCGGGAATTCATCATCGGTCTTTTCAGCGGGCGGCACATGGTCATTGGCAATAAAGCGCCCCAGACCGCGCGAGAATTTGTTGCGATGCAGGATGGGCGTGCCTGGATGGCTTGCGTCAGGC
>CAZMDD010000064.1:0-20492 GCA_964565065.1 uncultured Caldilineales bacterium
TGGCCACGAAGGCTCGAAGGCAACGAAGAGAGAAGTTTTTTGCTTTCTTCGTGCTCTTCGTGGCTAATTAGGGAACATGAATAGTTACCATTCCCAAAGGTTTTTCTTATGAGCCACAAAACTTCCCCAACCCTACAGTATCGTTCCGACATTATCAAAAAGGGCATCGAGCGCGCACCGCATCGCAGTTTGTTGCGGGCTGCGGGTGTAAAGGATGCGGATTTCGACAAGCCCTTCATCGCCATTGCCAATTCCTACATCGATATTATTCCCGGTCATGTACATTTGGATGATTTTGGACAGATGATTAAGGAGGAGGTGCGCAAAGCAGGGGGCGTTCCCTTCATCTTCAATACCATTGGCGTGGATGATGGTATTGCCATGGGGCACGAAGGTATGAAGTACAGCCTGCCCAGCCGTGAGCTTATTGCCGACAGTGTAGAAACTGTGGTGCAGGCGCATCAATTCGACGCACTCATTTGCATTCCCAATTGCGATAAAATTGTGCCCGGCATGATTATGGGGGCGCTGCGCTGCAACATTCCCACCATTTTCATTTCTGGCGGGCCCATGGCAGCAGGAGTTATGCCCGATGGCAAGGTTGTTGACCTCATTTCGGTGTTTGAGGGCGTTGGTGCTTATTCCGAAGGGCAAATCGACGCCGCCGAGTTGGATGCGTTGGAGCATTATGGCTGTCCTGGGTGCGGTTCTTGCTCCGGCATGTTCACCGCCAATAGCATGAATTGTCTTTCCGAGGCTTTGGGCATTGCTCTGCCTGGCAACGGCACTGCGCTGGCGTGTACGCCCGAGCGTGAGGCACTGGCACGTGAGGCCGCGCGGCAAATCATGCATCTGTTAGCACACGATATCAAAATAGGTGATATTGTTACTGAGCAGGCCATTGATAATGCCTTTACGTTGGATGTTGCCATGGGCGGCAGTACCAACACGGTGTTACATACTTTGGCTATTGCTCACGAGGCGGGCATCGAGTATGACATGGCCCGTATCGATGAGATTAGTCGTCGTACCCCCAACATTTGCAAGGTCTCTCCTTCCAGTCCCTTCCACATGGAGGATGTGCATCGGGCCGGGGGCATTAGCGCTATTTTGAATGAGTTGCGTCGCAAGCCAGGTTTGCTGCATGAGGATGCTCTGACCGTGACCGGTCGAACGCTGAGTGAAAATGTGGCAGGGGCCAGCATCCAGGATGAGCGGGTCATTCATCCTCTGGAGCAGGCCTACAGCCAGGAGGGCGGCTTGGCCATGCTCTTTGGCAATTTGGCGCCTGATGGTGCAGTCGTCAAGACTGCGGGTGTGCTGCCTGAGATGATGACTCATACCGGGCCCGCACGCATTTATGAAAGCCAGGATGAGGCGGTGGCAGGCATCATGGCCCGCGAAGTACAGCCGGGCGATGTGGTGGTGATTCGTTATGAAGGGCCCCGAGGTGGCCCGGGCATGCAGGAGATGCTTTCGCCCACCAGTTTGATTATGGGGCAGGGGTTGGGCAGCAGTGTGGCGCTTATCACCGATGGGCGTTTTAGTGGTGGTACACGTGGCGCCAGCGTTGGGCACATCAGCCCAGAGGCGGCGGCAGGCGGGCCCATTGCCCTGGTGCAGGAGGGGGATTTGATTACCGTGGATATTCCTAATCGTCGCCTGCAGTTGCATGTTTCGCCAGAGGAGCTGGCCCGACGGCGTGCTGGCTGGGTTCCCCTGCAACGTCCCAATTTGCCCCGCTATCTGCGTCGCTACGCCAAAATGGTGACCAGCGGTTCGCAAGGTGCTGTGCTGGATTGGTAGATGAAGACCGAACGTGGATGGCGTTATCCACGTTCGGTCTCTAAAATGTGCTACCTTGCTTTGTTTTCCAGCTTTTGCATCTGTGCTCGGGGTATTATGGCCCCTGTTTGCATAACGCCGCTGGCTTGGAAGGTGATGAGTCGATAATAGTAAGTGTAGCCGTAACTGCTGCCGCCGGTACCTTCGAAGATGATGGCATCCCAGCCATAGGCCTGATTCAAATTCACATCGCTGGGCAGTGTGTCCAGGGTGAAACTGTTAATGTAGCCTAAATTAGCACTGGCCCAGCTCTTTTTGGTGCTGTTGTCAAACAGCTCAAATTTATAGGTATCCGTTTGGTGCGGGCGCTTGTGCCAGGTAAATGTGACTGGCAGTGTGTGCGTCGATCGATTGTCTGGAGAAATTTGCAGGGTATTGGCAATATCGAAGTCGCCGCCAGAAACAGCGCTGCCAGCCTGGTAACTGGTGATATCGGGCCCGTACCAAATGGCTACAAAGTGATCGTTATCGGTGTTGGGGCCGAAGCGGACATAGTACCGATAGCCTGACTCCAGCGTGGGGATATTCTCGAATCGATAGCGCCCGGAATTATCAGCATAAGTGGTAGCGACAGTGACTTCCTTGGAATCATTGTATTTGCGCAAGGTTAATTTGATGCCGGCACCGGGCCCATCATTGTAGGTGACGCGTCCGTAAATGCCTTGGGGAGCAGGCTGTGCAGCATGAGAACGCATCATCAGGGGCAGATGAATTTTGCTTTGTTGCGTTTGATGATTGTGCAAATAGGTGAGCGCTGCGGCTGTTTGAATCAGGCCATGACCATAGAGCTCATCAAAATCTGCTGTCCCCAAATCCTTGGCTGTATGAATCAGGGCATCTGCTACCTGTGTGCGGGTGGCCGCGGGCACATAGGAGCGCAGCAGCGCGGCAGCACCCGCCACATGCGGCGAAGCCATGGAGGTTCCCTGAAAGAAATAATAATCCCAAGTGCCATTTTTTATGGTCTGCTGCAATACGCCATCAGGGAATTGGTCTCCATTCAAATTTTTTGTAATATCGCCACCAGGAGCAGCCAGGGTCATTGCCAGGCCATGGTTAGAATAAGGTGTGATTTTTTCATTGACATCCACCGCACCCACGGCAACGGTTTGCGGATGGTTAGCTGGAAAGCCAACGGTTCCTTGATTGCTATTGCCTGTCGCAACGATGATGACAGCATCTTTGCTGACAGCATTGTCAATCGCATCATTGACGACATCGACTGAGCAGGCTGGCCAAGTTTGCCCATTACAGTCCATCCCCAACGATAGATTGATGACATCCGCGTTGTGGTTGGCTGCCCAATCAATCCCTGCGGCAATTTGCGCCATGCTGCCTGTTCCGGCAGCGTTGAGCACCTTGACTGGCATGATTGTAACATTTGGAGCCATGCCCGCCACGCCGGTGGTGTTGTTGGTACATTGGCCGATTGTTCCCGCCACATGCGTTCCGTGGCTGTTATCATCGGCTACGGCTGCTTCGCCCTGAGTATCGGTGATGGCATTGTAGGGATTGACAAAGGTTCGGCATTGCAGATCTGAACCGCGACTTACTCCTGAGTCGACTACAGCCACGGTTACATTGGCGCCACGATTGATATTCCAGGCAGCATCCGATTGCACCAAAGGCAAGTGCCATTGCAATGAGTAGTATTCATCGTTAGGGTAGGCTGCCAAACTGGTTGGTGGTATGGCTGTTAGCTTGCCCATCTCCATCTCATCCAGCGTAATCAGATAATTCAACTCGACAGTGACGACATCTCCCCGCTCTGCAAGCTGGTACATGGCTTCGGTAGCACTTTGCTGCGCCAGTACCGGAATCTGATACCAATTATCAAAGAGATGCCGGGCTCCCGGTCTTTTTGCCAGAGCTGAGTCGCTGTCAGGAGCCAGCTTGACTAGCACCGAATAGGGATCATGCGGACGTTCAGCTTGTATGCCATGCCCCAGATGTGAAGAGCCAGCCAAGCTGGGGGTTGTTCCAATGGCTGCTAAAAACAAGAGGATAACAACAACCATTGAAAGTTGGCGTAGACGTTTTTGCATACGGGTTTCTCCTGGAGTAGGCGCTGGGTAGGTTGCATCAGAAAGCTGGAGAGGGGAGAGGCTCCAGCTTCCTGATGTGCAAGAGAAGGGTCACTGTTATTACTAAGGTAGCCCGGCTAGAAACCACTAAGACACGAAGCCACAAAGGCACAAAGAAAGAAAAAATTTTGAAATGCTTGGTGTTCTTAGTGTCTTTGTGCCTTTGTAGTGATTGAAGGCGGGTACGGTAGTTGTTACGGGTTACTTGGTAATTGGCAGATAAATGTGCAAATCACGGATGGTGAGTTTGCCATCATTGAGCGTTGTGGGAATTGCCTGTCCATCTGTATTATTGAACGTGGGGGCGGTGATGGTCAAATGACTGCTACTGCCCGGCTCGCCAATGGCCCGGAAGGTGATGTTTGCCAGTTTCATGCCGCCACTTACGCCATTGACCGAGACCAGTGAGAATCGTACTGTGCCATCTGCATAGTCAAGATTGCAGAGTTCCATATCGAATTTGGCATCGGGGTCGACCTGGCAGGCGACTGGCTGGAAGAGTGTGGCATCATAGCTCAAATCCAGGGTACTGGCTCCCAGGGCTGTATCTGTTACATCTGCTGAAACAGGGATGCTCACCTGGCCATTTGTCGTCGTCTCTGCTTCGCCCACCATGATGTTGGCGCTTTGCATTAGGGATGTTGCCTGCATGCCCATGGCTGCTATCGGACAAAGGGTATTGCTGATGCCCACCTCGCATTGCATAATCATCAGTGCATCGACGCTGTTGCACTGCGTGTCGTTATTCACATCGCAGGCGGGCAGATACAGCGTTCCAGCCTGTGGCGGGCAGGTCACACCGGGATTGCGTAGGCCGATGTCATATTGCAAAATGAACAGGGCGTCGGTGGTATTGACCTTTTGATCGCAGTTGACATCGCCAGGACGCACAGCCAGGGTAACTTCGCCATTTTCTGCACCTACGCTTGTCAGGTTTTGTCCGCCAGGATTCGTGGCTGTCTGCACGGTAAGCGTGATGGGGGTTGAGTCTCCTGCGCTGCCGGTGGCGGTGAAGGCCAGACTGGCCAGAAGATGTTCGCCCGAGACGCCCGCCATACTCAAATAGGTTAGACGAATGGTGTTAGGGGCGTAATTGGCATTGCACAGAGCTGTGTTAAATTGACTGGTGGGGTCTTCGTGGCAGCCTGCAACACTAATCACTGCGGGATCGTAGCTTACATCCAGTGTGAGCGCACCAATGCCGGGGGCAGGGAAGTTTTTCATGGTGACAGGCATGGTGAAGGTTTCGCCAGGCGTTACCTGTCTGGTCGTGCTGGCAATGACCGGTGTTGGCGTTGCCGTGGGCGTTGCTGTTGGTGTGGTTGTGGGTGTGGCTGTGGCCGTGGGCGTGGCTGTTGGTGTGGCCGTGGGCGTGGCTGTGGCCGTGGGCGTGGCTGTGGCCGTGGGCGTGATGGTTGGAGTTGGTGTGAGCGTGGCTGTGGGCGTGGGAGTGGGATGGTGTGTGTAGGTAATTAACCGTACCCGATCAACAAACATCCATGTGCTGTCACCTGAGGCTGCAAGATTATGCACCGCGAAGTTAAAGCGCATGGTATGGCCCTTGAATCGATCTTCCAGGCGGTACGTGGCGTGCTGCCAGACGCAGGAATTTTCCAGGGTGTGCATGTAGATTTTATCGAAGCTGCGATCATTTGGATCATAGACCCGGAATCGCTGCCAATCGCTGGTGTTAACTGGGGGATTGGCGTTGGGGAGACGGTTGCTGCATGGCATATACCAAAAATCTATAAAAATATCGTCAGCGTCGGTGGGAATCGCAACATCCTGGAAGATACGACTCTTTTTGTGCACCTGAATTTCATCGATGCCCGTAGTCAGTCCTTGCGGTGGGTGCATGCCAAGATACATGGAACGATCACCGGTCAACGCTTCGAAGGTGGTGTAAACGGGCAGCGGTGCACCTTCGGCATTGCTAAATTGCCAATCGCTGTCAGCTTCGAAATCGCCGTTGGGCATGATATCGGTGCAGGCAGCCTCCGAGAGTTGACAATAGGCGTCATCTACTTGTACAAGTCCATAACCAAAAGTTGTGTCTATGCCGCTAACGCCTAAATCCAGAACGCTATCTTGGAGCGCTTCGCGGATTTGCTGCGCAGTGGCAGCAGGAAAGGCGCTTTTAATCATGGCTGCGGCAGCACTGACATGTGGTGTAGCCATCGAGGTGCCTTGGTATAATTCGAATCGCCATTCGGTGCTTCCGGGCTGTTTGACTTCTTGCATGATGCCATCGATAACGCCATCATGGTTGCGATCTGCAGATGTATCGCCACCGGGGGCAACCAGTTCCAGACCTGGGCCGTAGTTCGAATATCCTGCACGTTGCATTGCAGCCTCTACCGCACCCACGGCAATAACCTTTGCGTGATTTGCAGGATAGTCGATTTCGTGATTGCCATCGTTTCCCGTAGCAGCTACCAGGACGATATCTGCTGCTGCGGCTGCGTCGATAGCATCATCCATGATGGTGGATGAGCAGGCGGGGCAGTCACCTAATGACATATTGATGACATCGACGCCTGCGAGTGTAGCGGCAGCGATTCCTTGAGCAATTTGTGCATGACTACCTACTCCCGAAGTATCCAATGACTTGATTGGCATAATGAGGGTATTGTACGCCATGCCCGCCACGCCATAATTGTTGTTGGTGCATTGGGCGATGGTCCCTGTAACATGCGTTCCGTGTCCATTTTCATCCTGCACAGCAGCCATGCCTGTGGTATTGCTAAGGGTGTTTGTAGGGGAGATAAAGGTTTGGCAGTTAAGATCGGGGCCGGGACTAACACCGGTGTCGATGACAGCCACCGTGACACCTGCTCCTTTCCAGCCGCGCTGCCAGGTTTCGGGAACTAAGATATTTCTAAAATTCCATTGATAAGAATAGAAGGTGTCGTTGGGTGTTTCGCCCCATGATTGTGCTGCCAAGGAGGGGGGAGCAATTTGCGGGTGGTTTGGCTTCAGTGCGATGGTGTAATCGAGTTCTACTTTTTCGACTTGTGGCAGCGCTGCCAGGCGTTGCAGTGCCTGAGTTTCGGTCTCTCCCATCTGTAATGGCACTTGGTACCAGTTACCAAAGAGGGGGGTAAAGTTAGCGTCTGGGGTTGCATCAGCCGCCAATCTCACCAGAATATGACCAGTTGCGTGTGTGTGGGCTATGTTTGTTGCGGCGCCCATCTTGGCTGCGATGGGCTGCGGTCCCGATGCCGCCAGAATAATTTGCGCTCCCATTCCGATGAGTAGCAGCGCTAAAACTGGCAATATCCAGAAAAGTCGTTTGATGCGGTAAGGCGAAATCATTTTAACCTCCGATGGAAGAGTGAATCAAGCAACGCTTTATGGAGAAGTGGAAACTCCATGAATGATGTTTTACCCATGATAAAAGTATAAACCCCATCCTGTGGTGATGCAAATTTATCCTGAAGGTCGGGTGTTTAGTCAATGAAATGGGCGCTGGCGTCATCAAGATGCCGTAATCTTTGCTTTTTTAGTAAAATTCGTTACACTTACTACATGTTGCACTACGATAGCGCTGCATTTCCACTCATTCCAAAATGGAGAGAAAAATGAAAAAGGCAATTCTTTTAACACTGATTGTTACCTTGTTCTTTGCAGGGTTTGTACTTAGTGGATGTGGTACTCCCGCCACAAAAGCGCCCGCACCTGCTCCTGCCGAAAAGGCTACCGAGGCCCCCAAGCCCACAGCCGTGCCCGAGCCCACCGAGCCCCCCGCACCGGAACCTGTCAGCTTTCAGGTCTTTTATCCTGTGGCGGTGGATGCGCCCATCGCCGACATCCTGAAGGGATATATTGCCGAATTCGAGAAGGAAAATCCCGGCGTCACAGTCGAGCCTGTGTTCTCGGGCGGTTATGGCGATGTGAAGACCGCCATCCAAACTACCATCGATGGTGGCGGACAGCCCCCGGCTCTGGCCGTGCTGTTGGCTGCCGACCTGCACGACATGATTAATGCCGACTACATCATCCCGCTGGACGATTTCATCGCGGGCATGGAGGGTGGTCAGGCTTATCTGGATGACTTCTTCCCTGCCTTCCTGGAAAACTCCCGCACCGATGATGGCAAAGTGTGGAGCATCCCCTTCCAGCGCAGCGCAGTGGTTATGTACTACAATGCCGATTTGTTCAAAGAAAATGGCATCGAGCCTCCCGATAGCTGGGATGCGTTGGCTGCTGCTGGTGAAAAATTGGCTGTGCATGATGGCGATAATACTACTCGTTGGGGCATTGAGTGGCCCTCCGGCTGGCCCTATTGGCTCTTCCAGCCCCTGGCCATTGGTGCAGGGCAGAACATCGTAGGCGATTCTTCCACCGAAGTCTTTTTCAACGATCCCAAAGTCATCGAGGCCGTTCAGTACTACATCGATCTTTCGCACGTGCACAAGGCCATGGCCGAGGGCGTGCAAGGCGTTTGGGGCCAGGCTCCCAGCGATCTTGCCAGTGGTCAGACGGCGATGATTGTTCATTCTACCGGCAGCTTGCGCAGCTTGTTAGACCAGGTGGATTTTGAGCTGGGCGTGATGGCTGTGCCCGGTAAAGAGAAGGGCAGCTTTGCCACAGTGCCCGGTGGCGGCAATCTTTACATCTTTAAGAACGTGCCAGCAGAACAGCAAGCCGCCGCCTGGAAATTCGTCGAATTCCTGAGTCGACCGGAAAATGCCGCAGATTTCAGCATCAACACCGGCTACATTGCCAGCCGCGCCAGCGCTTATGATACCGATGCCATGAAAGCATACATCGAAACAACGCCGCAAGCCGCAGCCACCCGTGACGTGTTACAATATGCTGGCAAAGAGTTCTCAGTGCAAGATTTAGGCGAGATTCGTAACATCTTCCACGACTATCTGCAAAAAGCTTACAATGGCGAAATGAGTGCTGCCGACGCCATGGCCGCCGCCCAAGAAGCCGCAGACGAAGCACTGGAGCCTTTCAAATAAACAATCGCCTCACATGAGGCCATTGTCCAAACATTAAGACCGGAGGTTGGAGACCACGGGCTGGAAACAGGTTTGCACCTTTCTGGCACAGGTTTTCACCTCCGGTCACGTTTTATTCAGGAGGCGTCGATGTCTGCAATGTCTGTTGCATCCAGACGCAAGCGCAAAAAAACGATCCTGCCTTATCTGCTCATATTGCCAACATTTGTTTTTGTGGCCATGTTCACTGCCTGGCCCACGCTGCTGGCGCTTTATCAAAGTTTTTTCAAGCAGCGTCTGAATATTGCCAAATTTCGGGAACCTACCTGGATTGGGCTGGGAAACTACACATCGCTCTTGGGAGATGAGCGTTTTTTATTGGTGCTGAAAAATACACTCATCTTTGTTTTGGTTACTGCTCCGCTGAGCATTGTGCTTGGTTTTCTTTTTGCGCTGCTCATCAATCGTAAAATCAGAGGAATTGGCCCGGCCCGGTTGGCCTTTTTCCAGCCAACCATCTTGCCCATGGTTAGCGCAGCCACCATTTGGATGTTCTTTTTTACGCCCGATTATGGTTTGTGGAATACTTTTCTGGGGCATCTGGGCTATACGGGCCCGCAGAACTGGACCGGGAATCCCAAACTGGCGCTTATGGCCATTATGATTGTAGCTATTTGGAAGAACGCAGGTTACTACATGATTTTTTATCTAGCGGGCCTGCAAAATCTGCCCACCGATGTTTACGAAGCTGCTACGCTGGATGGGGCCAGTGGTTGGCAAATGTTGTGGCAAATTACCTTTCCGCTGCTGCGCCGCACCACCCTGTTTGTTTCCACCATTGCATTTATTGGCGCATTTCAGATGGTGGATCATATTTTTGTCCTGACCAAAGGAGGCCCGAGCCGCGCCAGCACCATCCTGCTTTATTATTTGTGGCAAATGCGATTTGAGAATCAGGATGTGGGCAAGGCTTCAGCCATCACCTTGGTTCTGATTCTGTTCTTGCTTATTTTTACAGTAACAAATTTTGTTCTTTCGGAGCGCAAGGAGGATAATCATGCCTGATGTCATCGCGCCGCGGGGCCTTTGGGCACGATTGAGCCACTGGGCGTTGTGGGCATTCACCATCCTGCTGGCATTGCTGTGGGCTGCACCAGTACTTTGGGCCTTTGTGGCCTCTACCCGGCCCGCTTCCGAACCTCTGGCACGGGGCGACGTTTGGTTTGGCAGCACCTTGACCCTTTCCAGCTACAGCACCGCCATGTCGCTGGCGCCCTTCAAACTTTATTACCTGAACACCATCATCATCGTGCTTACCATCCTGGGCATCCAACTCATCACCATCACCCTGGCCGGATTTGCCTTTGCACATTTCAGATTCATGGGCAAAAAATTGCTGCTCTTCTTCATCCTGCTGCAATTGATGATTCCCACCACAGCGTTGCTGGCCCCCAACTTCAGCACCATCCGCCATTTGCATCTGTTTGATACCCGATGGGCCATTGCGATTCCTTATTTTGGGTCAGCTTTTGGTACATTTCTCATGCGCCAGGCCTTTTTAGAGGTTCCCCGCGATTTGGTAGATGCCGGTACTATTGATGGCTGCAACTGGTTTCAGCTCTTGTGGCACATCTACCTGCCGCCCTCCAAGTCGATGCTGGTAGCTTTTGGGCTTTCGTCGGTAGCGTGGCACTGGAATGAATTCTTGTGGCCGCTGGTGGTCACCAACAGCGATAAAAGTCGGCCACTGACTGCGGGCCTGGTGCGCTTTACCCAATTGGGCGAGATTGGTGCGCAATGGTCTTTGTTGACTGCAGCTACACTGCTGGTGATTGCTCCCTTATTCATCGTCTTTCTCATCTTTCAGCGGCAGTTCATCCAAAGTTTCGTGCATTCCGGCCTGAAATAAACTACCCTAACCTGCCCGATTCTCATTTTTACGACTCATTGTTGTATAATGCTTGGCTAACCACTCTTCACGCATCCAGGAGCCAAATTTTCCCATGACCAAGAAATCATCACGAGCTTCATCGTCCAGGCGTTCACGCAGGGCCGCAAAAACAAAACGACGTTCCCGTTCACTCTTTATTGCCGCCATTGCGTTGGGCTTGATTCTCATCGTTGCTGTGGGGCTTTTTAGCTATCTCAGCGGTCGCAAGACACAAGATGCCAGTGACATCACCGCATTGGGCAAAGCCTCGGCGCCCGTGTTGGTAGAAACTTACGAAGACTTTCTATGTCCGCACTGCGCTGATTTTACCGCAGAGCTAGGCCCCATCTTGCACGAACTTGCCGACGCAGGCCTGGTACGCTGGGAATACAAATACCGTGTGATTAGTGGAACCGACTCGGTCAACGCCGATTTGGCCGCAGAGTGTGCGGCCAATCAGGGGCGATTCTGGGAGTATCACGAGGAACTCTTTCGGCGATTCATGGCCCAGGGTAAAGAAGCTGTTTTCCCCAAAAATCTTAAACAATTGGCTGCGGATCTAAATCTGGATACCCGCACCTTCGATAAATGCCTGGATACTCGGCAGCCTTTGGAAAAACTTAAGAAAATTGATAGCGAAGCTGCTGCTCGCGGCGTCAATGGCACACCCACTATCTTCATCAACGGCAAACTTTATTCCGGCGCTCGTGACCCCGATACATTTCGGGCCGCGCTGGAGGATGCTGCTAACTAAAGGAAAGGAAAGTTATGATAAGACAAGTTGATACCCTCATTGTTGGGGGAACCGTTGTCACCATGAATGACAGGCGCGATGTGTTCACGCCCGGCGCGGTGGCAATTAAAGAGAGCAAAATTGTTGCTGTCGGGCCCGAAGAGCGGGTGCGACAACTGGTTGAAAGTGAAAATATCGTTGATGCCAGCGGCAAATTGGTGATTCCCGGCCTGATTAATGCCCATACCCACGTGCCCATGACCCTGCTACGCGGTCTGGCCGATGATTTGCGGCTGGATGTGTGGCTGTTGGGCTACATGATGCCGGTGGAGCGAGAATTTGTCAGCGCCGATTTTGTAGATGTGGGCACGCGTTTGGCCTGCGCCGAGATGATTAAGGGGGGAACCACCACTTTTAACGACATGTACTACTTTGAAGAAGCTGTGGCCGCTGCCACAGCGGATGTGGGTATGCGCGCAGTGCTGGGCGAATCCATTCTCAAATTCCCTTCGCCCGATGCCAGCTCCTGCGAAGATGCCCTGGCCCGTTGCCGTGCCTTCATCGAAGAATGGAACGGGCATGAGCTCATCACGCCCGCCATTGCCCCGCACGCACCCTACACCACCACTGCCAAAATTCTTACAAAAGCGCGCGATATGGCGCTGGAGCTGGGCGTGCCCATCCATACCCATCTTTCGGAAACCGCCAGCGAGGTTCCCGATGCCAAGCGCGACTTTGGCGCACCTCCCGTCGCCTATGTAGATGGCCTGGGCCTGAACGAAGCCAACCTCATCGCGGCCCATTGCGTTCACATCGAGCCGCATGAGATAAAACTTTTGGCCCGCTCCAACGCGGGCGTTGCACACAATCCCTCATCCAACCTCAAACTGGCTTCCGGGTTTGCGCCGGTGGTCGAGATGCGAGCCGCGGGCATTCCGGTGGGCATTGGCACCGATGGCCCCGCCAGCAATAACGATTTGGATATGTTCGAGGAGGCTCGACTGGCCTCGTTTTTGCCTAAGGCTGTCAAAGCTGACCCCACGCTCCTGCCAGCGGCTGATGTTTTTGCCATGATGACCATCGAGGGCGCCACAGCATTGCACCTGGAGAAAAGCATCGGCAGTCTTGAAATTGGCAAGCTGGCCGATATTGTGGTGCTGGATCAAGATGCACCTCATGCGACCCCACGCTTCCATCTTAGCGCCAACAATGTTTACAGCCACCTGATCTACGCGGCCCAGGCCAGCGATGTGCGACACGTGTGGGTTCACGGGCGACAACTTTTGCGAGATCGCACCCTGCTGACCATAGACTTTCCGCAAGTCCGGGCCCGGGCCAACGAGATTGCGCAGCGCATCAATGACTTTATGAGCCAGCGCGAGGGCAGCCTGCTCATCAAAACCATTGCCATTGGTGGATTTGAGCAGCGCGAGACCTATGAAGTGCAGGTGAAAGTTCGGGCCAACGATTTGGCCATCGTTGAACAGGGACTGCAAGCGCTGGGCCTGGAAACCATTAAGCACTCGGTGCGCCAGCAGTTTGACACCTACTTCCTGTTCGAAGGAGGCGACAACCGTTATCTGCGCTACCGTGAAGACAATCAACTGGTCAGTCCCGAGGGGCCCGGGCCCGTGGGATTGACTGTGCAACCCTTTTACACACTGACACTGATGGAAGGTCTTGTGGAGCGGGAATACCAGGATTCCATCATCCTTTCCCGCTCGCGCTACACCGCCCAGGCTAACTATTCACTGCGCTTCTATCGTGAATACTTCCATCCCGATAAAGAAATCGAGGTGGTCAAATGGCGCACCCGCTACCGTGTGCTTTACGAAGGAGATGAATTTGCCATCAACCTCGACAATATCACCCGTCCTCAGGGCCTGGGCAATTTTGTCGAAATCAAGGCTCGCACCTGGTCTGCCAGTGATGCCGAAAAGAAAGCTGCTCTGATTGCCAAACTCATGCGGGAACTAGGCCTGAATCCCGGCGACAGTATCCGCACCGAATATCCGCAACTGGTTGCTGTTTCGTAGGCCTCTGAAAGCCTGTGGCAAACTAAAAAGCGCCACTGCCACTTCAATCTATCCCCTTTTGGCCGCGCCGGTGCGAAGCGCTTCATGCTTTTTCTCTTCGTGCCTTGGTGGGTTTCTATGGATGGATGGGAAAAGTTACATTTCAAATTCATAGCATCAATCCCTTGAGGTCGTTGATGCCCACTTCTGGAATCCTATGCGCACTATCTACGTTGATAAAAATCTTTTCCGTATGGTGGCGGTTAAAGCACTAAAGCCCTTGTGGCCCGGTGTTAGCACCTCGCGACTGGCCCCGGTAAGGTTTGTGGATGTGAGCGAGCCCATGCTGCCAGGCCCGCACTGGCTGCGCGTGAAAAACCTTTTGTGTGGCATTTGCGGCACCGATTTATCCTTGCTGCAAGTGGAGGTTGATTTGAATGTCGCACCCGCTTGTCTGCCCGGAACGCAGCGTTTTTATCTGGGCCATGAGGTCGTGAGTGTTGTCACCGAGATAGGCCCGGGCGTCACTCGCTTCCAGGTTGGCGATCGGGTGATCATGGACAGCCGTTTTCAGGGGGCATCTTGCCTGAGCCTGGAGATTGACCCGCCATGCCAGCATTGTCGGCAAGGCAATTATCAACTGTGCGAAAACACATCGGTCGGCGGTGCGCGCGGCGAGGGAGGTGGCTGGGGTGATGGCTATATCGCTCACGAATGGGAAGTTTATCCCGTGCCCGATGATATTAGCGATGAGCAGGCCATGATGATCGAGCCGTTGTCGGTGGGCGTACGCGCTGTTTTGCGCCGCTTGCCACAAGCTGGTAGCCAGGTGCTTGTTGTGGGCGCAGGCATCATCGGCTTGACAGTGGTTCAGGCAGTGCGCGCCTTGGTGCCATCGGCCCGCATCACGGTTATGGCCCGCTACCCGCATCAAGCTGAGGCTGCCCGGGAACTGGGAGCCAGCACCATTATCGGGCCCAAAGATGACGCCTATCACGCTACGGCTGCGCTGACAGATGCTAAACTTTATGAAGGCATGTTGGGAAACCGTATGTTGTTGGGGGGCTTCGATATCGTGTATGATTGTGTGGGCAGTTCCCGCACCCTGGCCGACAGTTTACGCATGGCCCGCGCCGGCGGTGCTGTTATCATGGTGGGTGTCAAACTTTCCCCGTTAAAGCTCGATCTCTCTCCGGTCTGGTATCAGGAAGTCGATCTTATTGGCGTTTATGCTCACGGAACTGAGGTTTGGCAGGGTCAGCAGCGTCACACCTACGATATCACCATCGAATTGCTGCGGGCGGGCAAATTGCAAGCAACCAGCCTGATTACCCATCGTTTTCGGCTGGAACAGTGGCGCGAGGCCATCCGTGTTGCCCAGGACAAACGGACTCGCTCCATTAAAGTTGTATTTGATTACGACAAAATGGCCCGTGAAAAATGATGATTGATGAGGCGGATGATCAATTGGCGCATGCCCACCAGGCTGCGACTTTGTTGATGTTCCGCCAATTCTGCCCAGCGTTCCAGCAGGCGTAAACTGGTGTAGGCGCGAATTTGTTCCGGGGGCGGCAGCGGGCGCACAGTTTGATAACCATGTAAGAACTTTTCTTCGGTTTGACGGATGACTGCCGTAGTGTAGGTCATCTCATTGCCAAAGAGTTGCCATTTATCGATAAAGTGCAACGCAGCCAGGAACCAGCCGATATCCAGTGCCGGATTGCCGTAAGTCGCCAACTCGGTATCCAGCACAACGATGCTTTGTGGTAATTGGCAGAGGATGTTGCGCAAGGTATAATCGCCATGCAGCGGGACTGGCTCAGGCGCAGGCATGGTGCTGAGGATGCCAAGTTGCTCCCGGATGCGTTTTTCTGCCAGGGGCCCGATGTCAAATGGGCGCAAGCGGGACAGCATGGTTTCCATCTTTTGCCGCGGCTCAGACGCTGCCTGGGCCCAGATGGGGGGGCGATGCTCATGCAGCAGTGCCAGCCATCGTCCCGCCTGTTCGACAAAGTTTTGGGCCAGTTGGCATCCTGTCTCAATGCCCCAGTTGCGGCATTCTTTAATGCGTAAATGCAAAGCCTCGCCCGCGGCTTTGAGCATGATGAGGGCGGCGGGGTCTTCCCACATTCCCAGCGTTTGCGGCACACCCAAATGCGTCTCCTCTGCGAAAATTCGGTGCAGATAACGTGCTGCCTGCCAAGCTTGCGGCACATCGGCTGCTTTGCGTCCATGCGGCGCTTTCACCAGCAACTCTTGCCTGGCCAGCCCATCCACCAACAAGGTAAAGGGATAAATGCGGGAGTTGGTGTGTAATTGGGGCGGGCCCGACACCCGTAAATCTAAATAGCCCTGTTCATGGGGAAAATAGTGAGAGAGGGCTGGGCGCAGGCGGGCCAGCCACGATTTTTGTCGGGGTGTGGCAGACGTATGTTTTGGAGAGGACGTTGTGCTCATAGAAAGCCATTAAAAAAAAGCGGGCACCCGAAGCTGCTCGCCTTTGATTGGGAAGTATACTCGATTAGAGCCATTCTTTGTTGCGTTGCGGCCGCTCGATGCGTGGATGTGCCAGGTTGACGCTGAGATTGCGACCATTGAAGGGGTATCCATCCAGTTCGGCGATTGCAATTTCACCTTCTCGACGATTGGCCATCTCGATAAATCCAAAACCTTTCGAGCGTCCGGTATAGCGATCTGAAATAATGGTAACAGAGATAACATCACCATACTGTGCGAAGAGCTTGGCGAGTTCCTCCTCGGTAATGGTGTATGGCAAGTTGCCAACGTAAATATTCATCAATGACTCCAGTAGTAGCATTTTGAGCGAGCGAGTACACAAGGTTATTGCCATAGCACACATTGCGCTACGCTGCCTTAGACTGCGTAACAAGAGAGCAATGGCTTGTAACTATTCACGGCCATCTGAAAAGAACCACTCTAGTTACAAAGGCTTTTGTTGAATGATGACTGGCACACCTTATGCAACATAATCTTATCATTAAATGCTCATACAGCCAAACTATCCCAAGAATCTCAATGCTTTTGGCAGCCTGCGATCCTTTATCAGGTTCGTTCGTGGGGGCGAAAAGATGAAGAATAAGGCGGGAGTCAGGACTTTATGCGCAGCCGATAGAGAATTTCATACGCATCAGCCTCGTTGCCCAGGCCAAAGTAGCGCACGAATGCCGGTTCTGTTTTGAGCCCTTGCAACTTCAGGGCCCGAATAGCCTCTTTGGCTCCCACGTCCGCGTTCGCCAGCAAATGCGCCTCCGCCAGCAGATGTACCCAGGCCCGCTGCGCCTCCACGGGCACGGGCGACGCGTACACCTGCACAGGAAACGCCTCAAAAGTAAAATCGCAAACCAAAACCTCGTGCCCGTAGCGCATCTTGCGTTGCAGTTCGAAATCGGGCAAATGTCCATACGCCCGTTGCAACTGCGCTGCAAATGTGGGCATCTTTGCCACTGTTACTTGGCAGATGATATCTAAATCGCTGCCCGGAATTGCCACATCCAGGGGAATGGTGCCTGTCAGCCGGGCGTGATAACGGGCCAGCGCATCCATAATGCCCAGCCTGGTTAGCGCCTGGTAGGCCCGTTGCTGGTGGGGTGTGCCATGCGCCAGATAGCGGATTTCTCGAAAATCAGGCATCAAGCTGTCTGCGCCCCCTCTGCCACCAGCAAGTGGCGCAAAATGGCAATCATCGTCGCGTAAGTGGGATCCATGCCAAAATAAGAAAGATTCTGTGCCCCCAGATTCTCGCCCTTGCTGAAAGGCGTATCCGAGGCATAATGCAGCACACCTACAGGCACGGGTGCTTCATAAAGATTCACAATCTCGTTATAAGGATGGCTCTTGGGACGGGACATTTCGTAAATGCTGCTGAGATACGGGCCCGCCTCCATCTCTAAATCGGTGTAGCCCTCTTTATAAAACACTGCCATGTAATCCTGATTTTGCAAAAATGTGCCGGGCACAGTAATCGCCTTCTGATTATCCAGCACCGCTCCATAAACCAGGAAGGGGCGCACATCCTCTGCGCTGAAACAGTTACGGAAAAGATAAGTGTTGGTGCTGTGTTCATCATGCACCACATTGGGAATCATCACATCGCCCACACGCCCGTTCAGCGTGGCTGCCTTGCCCATGATGTATACCCCGCGCACCTCGTCGATATTGCGGGAAATTTCGTTCAGCACCTGATACGCACCCAGGCCCAGCGGATAATCGATATTGATGATGAGTGCATCACTGTTCACAAGGTTTTCAATACCGGCAACCTGTAAACGCTCGTCAAGCATCGATATATCCAATTCGCCCAGAACTGCGATCTGCACCTCGATATCAAAGGCGGTAAATTCACTGGGCACGCGATAAATGCCTCTGGATTGCTCGTGAGCAACTCGCTGCGCCACCGCCTCGGGATGCGCCTGCTCATACTTTTTCCAGGCGTAGTACAAAAAATTTTCGTAACTGCTGGGCACATTTTCCCGAAGAATATCCTCGTATTCCTGGCGTAGTTCTTCGGAACCTTCCTGGTGGATAAAGTCGTGCAGCACCGTTTTCATCTTGAGTGGATAGCCGCTGAGAAGATTGGCCAGAGTATGGGTGTTGCTGGAGACAAAGTAAGCGGGACGATCTGAAAAAGTGATGTGCGTAATCGCCCGTTCCACATGCTCCCACCAGCGCCGGGTGGCCCGCCGATAATCGGCCAGCGAGCCGGAAAGGGAGCGGATAGCAATATCTTGCTTTTGAGTGACGAGGATGTACAGGCGTTCAGGAAACGCATCCTTCCAAACCCGATACAGCTTCAACCATTCATCTGCTTTCATGTGGGTCAAATCTGCCAGCCGCTGGCAACAGTCCTGGGGATTCGCCATGTCTTGCGCCCGTAGCGACTGAATAAAAGCCAAGCCGGTGCCATCCCCCAGCAGCTCATACAGCTTACGACGTTCAATCTGATAAGCCACCAGCATGGGCACAAGATCGTCGATATCGGAACGGCTGGCGATGAATACAGCCAACGTCTTGTCACCATCATAAAAGGTGCGCCGTCGGCGTCCGGGAGCAACGACCCGCTGCCAGGATGACAGGTTGCCGTAGCCATGCTTGTGAAAAATACGTTGCGATTGCCCCATCACCACCAGGCTGATGTTTTCGATGACGCGGGGCAGGCGCATGATGGCGTAAATGAATGCAGACAAATCTGGTTTCGATTCATTGGCCCGCACATGCAGCGCTGAATTCATTCGCTTGTGCGCTTCGCTCAGTACTTTGATTTGCACCGGACTGGTGCTGCGCAACAACGAATAGTAGGTGCGCATATAAAGTTGAATGTCATCATTACCAGATGAAGGCACTGTTCGATCCATGAGAAATATCCGTGAATGTGTTACGACTAAAGTAGCCCGCTAGAAACCACTAAGACACGAAGTCATAAAGGCACAAAGAAAGAAAAAGGTTTGAAATGCTTGGTGTTCTTAGTGTCTTTGTGCCGTTGTGGTGATTGAAGTCGGGTACGTTAGTCGTTACGTGAAATATGTGTATTGTGTTATCTGCTGCTCAGCTCTGCCGCCAACATGCCGACCAGAATCAGAATGCCACCCAGCCACTGGCCCGGGCCCAATGATTCCTGAATGAGCATTATCGAAGCCAGCGCAGCAAAGAGGGGCTCGGTGATGAGGATAAGTGCGGTGTGAGTGGCCGTAGTAAACCGCTGCGCCACAGTTTGAATGCCAAACCCGGCAGCAGTTGCCAATAATCCCGTGAACGCCGCAGCAAAAAGAGGCTGCCCGCGGGGAAAAACAGGCGTGGCAGGTTCAAAAAAATAACTGGTGATGCTGGCCAGCACTGCTACGGTCAGAATTTGCATTGTTGTCAGCACCAGTGGATTCATACGATGGGCAAATTTGCCTGTGATGAAGATATGTCCGGCAAAACTGAGCGCACAAAAGAAGACCAGCACATCGCCAGGATTGATGCTGTCTCCCAAGTTTACACCCACTTGCGATAGTAGCGCCAGTCCTGCTGTGGCCAGCCCCACACCCACCCATACCGCAGCTCGCGGGCGCTCGCGGGCAAAGAGCACACCCAGCACCGGAACCAGCACAACGGCCAATCCTGTAATGAACCCTGCCTTGGCGGGCGTTGTCCATTGCAGGCCCGCTGTCTGAAAGCCAAACCCCGCAAAAAGAAAGAGTCCCAGAATGATCCCTGCTCCTAGCTGTTTGCCCAAATGCGTATCGCCGCCCCAGCCGGCAGCGCGCTTGCGTAGCAATAGCACCAGCGGAATCATAGCCACAAAGGCCAGAATAAACCGGGCGCTAAGGAATGCGAAGACAGGATACGCATGGACTGCATCCCGCACCATCACAAAGGTTAGACCCCAAATAAACGCCACGCCCAGCAGACTCAAATCAGCCAGGGCGCGGCGAGAAGTTATTGCTGTTTGCATGGACGAATTATACCATTTTGCGGGCCTAATCCTCCAGAATCTCTACAGTGTCGGTGAGATTGGGGATAACGCAGATGAACTCATAGGGCTCATCGCCAACAGTGTGATAGCTGTGCGGCACGCCCGCAGGAATGAATAGCACATCGCCCGCTGAAACCACGGTTTCGGTGCCATCAATCCAGACACGGGCCCGACCTCGCAGAGCATATTGCTCATGCTCGACAGTGTTGGTGTGCCGGGGCATGCCGCCGCCCGGCTGCATCACAAATTTGCGCATGGCAAAATGTGGCCCCTCCTCAGATGAGATGAGGACTTGAATGGTGGTAGCCTGGCCCACTCCTACAAGCTGTGCGGGCACATCATCGCTGTGTTTGATATACATGATGCTGTCCTAAAAATTGAATGGGTGAGATAAGTAAGTGTGCTATGCTATCCGGAGCGCACCACCAAGTGCATCAAGGCACGAAGAAGAAGGAAAGAAA
>CAZMDD010000065.1:0-17976 GCA_964565065.1 uncultured Caldilineales bacterium
AACGACTAACGTACCCGACTTCAATCACCACAAAGGCGCAAAGACACTAAGAACACCAAGCATTTCAAAGCTTTTTCTTTTCTTCGTGCCTTTGTGGCTTCGTGTCTTCGTGGTTTCTAGCCGGGCTACCTTAGTAGTAACTCTGTTCGATAGATAAAACCCCACCTACTGCCAATTTCTTCTTTTATTCACCCCAAGGAGTGCGACCATGGAAAAACCCTGGCTACAATTTTATGATGATGGGGTTCCGGCCTCAATCGATTATCCCGAAGTTGATCTCTGGACACTTTTGAGTGATTCTTTCAAGAATTATCCCGATAAGATAGCTGTGCGGATGATTCTGAAATATCTTCCGTTGGGGTTCAAGCTAGGCGTTAAAATGACTTATCGTGAGCTGGCCGACAAGGTTGATCGGTTGGCTACAGCGATGACTGCCATGGGCATTAAAAAGGGTGATAGAGTTGCCGTGCAGGCTCCTAATTCGCCCGGCACAGTCATTGCCTTTTTGGCTACCGTACGCATTGGGGCCATTGTGGTGAACACCAATCCCATTTACACCCCGCGCGAGATGGAGCATCAGTTCAATGACTCCGGTGCGAAAGCTGTGGTCATCTGGAACAATCTTTATCCCAAGCTGCAAGAGATTAAGAGCAAGACCCAGATAGAAAAAGTCATTGTGGTGCATCTGCATGATTTTATGAATCCTGTTTACGCCCATCTTCTCAAGAGTAAGATGCAAAAATCGGGCGAATGGGTGGATGTGCCTGAGGGCGATGGTGTGCAATGGATGACATCACTCATCGAGAAGAACGCTGCTGCACCTCCCGTTGTCGATATTCACACCAACGATGTCGCGCTCTTTCAGTATACCGGCGGAACCACGGGTACGCCCAAAGCGGCCATGCTCAGCCATCGCAATCTCATTGCCAACATCATGCAAATCGATGCCTGGGTCAATGATATGGAGCATGGCAATGAGGTTTTCATGGGAGCGATTCCTTTCTTCCATGTGTTTGGCATGACAGTGGGCATGTTAGAAAGTTTGTATGTGGGCGGCAAGTTGGTGATTATGCCGGATCCGCGTGATATTGAGATGCTGATGAAGTTGATTCAGGAGGAGGGGGTTTCGCTCTTCCCCGGCGTTCCCACGTTGTATATTGCCATCATCAATCACAAGAATGTCACCAATTATGATCTTAAGTCGGTCAAGGTTTGCATTTCGGGCGGCGCTCCGTTGCCAGTGGAGGTGCAGCGTAAGTTCGAGGAGATTACCGGCGGTAGTCTGCGCGAGGGTTATGGTCTGACCGAAGCAGCGCCCGTCACCCACGCCAATCCTATTTACGGTCAATCCAAGTCTGGCTCGATTGGTCTGCCCTTCCCCGATATTCAGGCTCGCATCGTTTCGCTGGATCCAGATGAAAATGGTGTTTTTAAGACGTTGGCCCAGGGCGATGAGGGTGAGTTGGTGGTCAGGGGCCCGCAAATTATGGTGGGCTACTGGAATCGTCCCGATGAAACCAGCAATGTTAAGGATGATGCCGGCTGGCTGTACACGGGCGATATTGCTAAGTTTGATGAGGATGGCTATTTCTACATCGTTGATCGCAAGAAGGATTTGATTATCGCCTCAGGTTATAACATTGTCCCGCGTGAGGTGGAGGAGGTGCTGTTTGAGCATCCCAAGGTGCAGGAGGCCATTGTGGCGGGCGTGCCGCATCCTACCCGTGGTGAGACTGTGAAGGCTTATTTGGTTCTCAAAGAGGGTGAGGCTGTCACCGAGAAGGAGATTATTGCTTTTTGCAAGGAGCGGCTGGCGCCGTATAAAGTGCCCAAGATGGTAGAATTCCGCACTGAGCTGCCCAAATCGATGGTGGGGAAATTCTTGCGCCGCGTGTTGGTGGAGGAGGAGAAGGCGAAGATTGCTGCGGCCCAGCAGGCCCAGGAGCGTTAGGTGTTTCATTCAGGTGACAGCCCTTGTAACCGAGTGGCTGTCACCTGATGTGTTTTAGTTGGTGATGATGGGGAGGAAGGTTTTGACGGGCGTGAAGGGGGCAATTTCGCCACGGATGATGATGGGGGTTTCTGTCAGCGTGAGGGTAATGATGCCATTGGTAGGCGTGAGTGTTTGTACGGTGGGGCTGGTTTGTCCTGGTTGCGTGGGGGCAATGAACATGGGCAATTGTGTTTCGCTGGTGCGCAAGTAGATGGTGCGGGAGGCGGGGGTGTCGGTGGGGCCTTGTGCTTGCCCGTCATCTAGCCAAAGTGCATAAACTGGCTGTTCTTCAACTGTAAAATGATAAGCTTGCACATCTTCTTCGAAGGTGTCCATTTTTTCGACAGTGCTGTAGCCGCGGAGCTGGGCCTGGGTCATGGCCAAGGCGTAGATGGCCGGGCGTTTGGCCGGGGGCCCGTCGCCCGGTTCATCTAACAAGCCCTGAAACGCCAGATCGCGCAGGCCAAAGGTGGCATTGGTGTAAACAGGGCGGTCTTGCTCGTAGCCCATGATGATGGCATCGAAGCCGCTGGCTGCGGCTGTTACCCATTTTTTGAACGCCAGTCGGGCCTGTTCTGCCTGATACCAGTTCAGAACGGCATCATGGTCTGCCGCGGCTGTATCTCGCAAGCTGTTCCACAAGGTTTCGCCCCGGGTAGGAAATAGTGCGTTGACCGAGATCGATTGCGGGTCGGCAGTGAGTGCAGGTGCGGTGGTTGCGCCAATAATCCAGACAGGTTTGGCGCCGGGCGAGAGGGTTGCCACCCAGTTGGCCAGGGTGCTCACGCCTGAATAATCGGCCATGCTGTGGACTGCGATAATGTCGTAAGCATCGCTGGCAGCCAAAATTTGCTGGAAGGCGGTAAGTGACCCGCACACTGCCGGGTTGATTTCGGTGACGGTGTCTTCCAGGTCGGTGGCGGTGGGGGATTGGTCCAGCAGGTCGGCGGCAGTGGCTCCGGCCAGGATGACCTGGGCCTGGGATGAGGCGAGGCTTACCGAGGCTTTGGCGGTTCGCAGCAGGGTGACATAATCGGCGGCGGTGTCGACAGGGGCAGCGCTTTGCCACCAAATGCCTGTGGTCGCATCTGTTTCGATTTGGAAGTAGCGGATGGGGTCAGGGTTGCCATCGCCATTGACATCGATGAGACCTGCAAAGTCGTCGATGCCATCAGCGTCGTAGCGCTCGACTACTGCTTGCACCCAGGCTGCGTAGTCGTTGAGATATTCCTCTTTGGGGGGTGTGGATGCAGCCGCCGCGGCTTGACCACCTTGCGGGCCGGCGCTGCGGGCCCAGGCATTCCACGCCCGTAGCACCATCACCAGCTCAAAGCCCGCTTTTTGATACGCAGCAACTCGTTCATCCAGCGAGGTCCAGCGGTAGTCGTGTTGGTTGGCCTGGGGGGCGTTGGGCTCGATGTGTCCCCAGCGTACATCATCCAGCACGGCCAGTGCTGCTTGCGAGGTGTGCAGGGCATTGGGCAAGTCGTTGGTAAAGAGATGGCTGGCATCCATGACCCCGAGTTGTACGGGCCCACCGTTTAGGGTTTGTCCATGGGGATAATGAATGGCATCCTGTACGCAAATCGGGGCCGGCACGGCACAGGCCGAGAGCAAAAGGGCAAAAAGAAAAACAAGGCTAAAGAATCGGACTGGCGTTTTCATAATAGGATGATGGGGTGAGCGGCTGTCTGGATGACGAAAGTGTGGATGGTTAGCGTTGTTCGAGGGGACAGAAGTGGGTGCTGCGGCCTCCTATTACGATGCGCCGGATGGGAGTTCCGCAGGAGGGGCAGGGTTCGCCGGTGCGACGGAAGACTTGCAGGCTGTTTTGAAAGTCGCCTACTGAGCCATCGGGACGGCGGTAATCTTGCAGGGTGGTTCCCATCTCGGCCAGAGCCTGGCGTAAAACGGTTTGGATGGCGCTGATGAGGGTGTTTATGTCATCGGGGCTCAGGCTGTTGCCCGGGCGCAGTGGATGCAATCGGGCCCGGAAAAGGGCTTCATCTGCATAGATGTTGCCAATGCCCGCCACGATGTGTTGGTTGAGCAGCAAGGTTTTGATGGCTGCGGTGCGACGGCTTAGGCTTTGGCGCAGATAGCTGGCGTTGAAGTCGGGCCCCAGAGGTTCGGGGCCCAGTTTGGCGATGATTTCGGCTGGGTCTTCGACCAGGTAAACACGGCCAAATTTGCGCTGGTCTTCAAAGCGCCATTCCTGGCCATTGTGCAGATGAAAGATGAGGCGATCATGCGGGCGCAGGGGCGCGCGGGCATCATCCACGCGCACGCTGCCTGTCATGCGCAGGTGCATGAGCAGCCAGCGGGCGTCATCCAGATGAAAGAGCATGTATTTGCCGCGGCGCTGCACTGCCTCGATGCTGCGACCTTGTAGCCATTGTTGAAAGTGTATGCGTTCAGGCTGATGAATGACTGGTGGCCACAATACGCTGACTTTTTCGATTTTTTGGTGCAGGATGAGGGGGGTGAGTGCGTCGAGGATGGTTTGGACTTCGGGCAGCTCGGGCATGGGTCAGGCTCCCAGACGACCAAATTGGCGTTCCAGTGCGTTGGCGCTCAGATGTAGCATGGTGGGGCGACCGTGGGGACAACTGCGAGGATTATCGCATTGTTCCAGTTGTCGCAGTAGTTCCCGTTGCTCTGCCACCGAAAGCACCTGTCCCCCTTTGATGGCCAGGCGTTTGCAGATGGTGGTAACGATGGCTTCTTCACGGGCTTCGCCAATCAGATCATTGCGGTCAGCCAGGCCTGCGGCTACCTCTTCTAGCAGCCGTTGCGGGTCTTGTTTGCCCATGAATGCGGGCACGGCTCGCAGCAGGTAGCTGCCTTCGCCAAAGGTTTCAATGTTGAAGCCGCTTTTTTGCAGGGCGTCCAGGTGTTCGGCGATGAGGCCGGCCAGTTGTGTGCCCAGCTCGATGGGGACAGGTTGCAGCAGTTGTTGCCGGGCAATGGGCTGCTGCGCGGCTTTCATGATTTTTTCAAAGAGGATGCGTTCGTGGGCTGCGTGTTGGTCGATGAGGTACATGCCATCGGGGCCTTCGGCGATGAGGTAGGTGGCTGCGATTTGTCCTACCGGGCGCAAGGGGGGCAGTCGACCCTCATCGGGCTGGGGTGGGTGGGGACGCGGGGGTGCAGTAACGGTGTCTTGGCCCACCAGGGGTGTTTCATCACCAGCCAGGTGCGCGCCCTGCCGATACAAATCCATGGCCAGTTGTCCCGGCGTGGTCTGTTCTTGTCCGGCCTGCATCAAAATTTGACGACGTTGTCCCCACGGGCCCGGGGGGGGCTCTGTTTGCAGCTCGCGGGTGATGGGGGCTAATCCTTGCAGGGCGCTGTGTACGGCGCGTTGCACTGCTCGAAAGACCATGGAGGCCTGGCGGAAGCGCACTTCGGCTTTGGTGGGATGCACATTGACATCAACCAGCTCGGGAGGCATGTCGATGAATAGTACCGCCAGCGGGTAGCGTCCTACCATAAGCAGGGTATGGTAGGCCTGAATGATGGCGTAGGTGAGGTTGCGATCCTGAATGTAGCGGTGGTTGATGAAGAGTTCGATGTAGCTGCGATTGGCTCGGTGCAGGCTGGGGGCGCTGACAAAGCCGCTGACCTGAATTTCGGGGCTGATGGCATCTGTGGCAGGATGTACCGGCAGCATTTGGGCAGCGATTTCGGCGCCATAGACTTTGACCAGTGCAGCCATGCGGTCGCCGCTGCCTGGCGTCTGAAAGCTGAGACGCCCGCGGCTGATGTAGCTGAATCGCACATCCGGGTAGGCCAGGGCGTAGCGGGTGACAATTTTGCTGATGTGCCCCGCTTCGGTGGCGTCGGTGCGTAAAAATTTGAGTCGGGCCGGGGTGTTCCAGAAGAGATGTTCGATGGTGAGGCTGGTTCCCGGGGGAGTGCCAATGCTGCGCTGGCTCAGCAGCTTGCTTCCTTCCAGTTTGATTTCGATACCAGCGGATGCTTCGGGGGTGCGGGTGATGAGGGTGGCTTTGCTGACTGCGCTGATGGCAGCCAATGCTTCGCCACGAAAGCCCAGGGTGGCGATATGCTCCAGTTCATCGGCGGAGCGAATTTTGGAGGTGGCATGGCGCTGGAAGGCCAGTGGCGCTTCATGGGCCGGAATGCCTTTGCCGTTGTCGATGACGCGAATCAAGCGTTTGCCGCCATCGGCAATTTCGATGCGAATATCGGTGGCGCCAGCATCCAGACTGTTTTCGATGAGTTCTTTGACAACGGATGCAGGACGTTCGATGACTTCGCCCGCGGCGATTTTATCGGCGACATCTTGAGGAAGAATGTGAATTGGCATAGGATTGTTATGGGAACTGCGCAGGATAGCCAGTCTGGTGCTTGGTGGTAAGGGTATGATGTTCGATGAAACAGGCCATTGCTAACCCCAGGGGGTGCTCAGCGTTGTATGCTGCTTACACTATTATAAACGGGATGGGCAAGGATGCGAAACCGGGCGAGGGGGTTGCCGATAATTTGCCTGTTGTGCCAAGTCGGGGGATAATGAAGTATGAAAACGCAGCGCCCTCCTGATGTGGATTGCATCTGTTTTGATTTGGATAATACGTTGTATTCGCTGGGTAATGGCCTGTGGCAGGTCATCGATAGCCAGATTCAGGCGTATGTGTCTCGATTTTTGGGGGTTCCCCTGCCCGAGGCGCGGCGTATTCAAAAGCATTATTGGCACACATATGGCACGACGTTGGCGGGGTTGATGGCGGAGCACGGGGCAGAGCCGGGGCCTTATCTGGCTTTTGTGCATGATTTTGATGTGACGCCTTTTGTGCAACCTAATGCCGCTTTGCAGGCGCTGCTGGCTGCATTGCCGCAGCGCAAGATTATTTTTACCAATGCTTCGGCGCAGCATGCGCGCAATGTGTTGGCTGCGTTGGGCGTAACATCATTTTTTCAGCAGATTATTGGTGTTGAGGCCATTGGTTTTGTGCCCAAGCCAGATATGCGGGCGTATGAGCGCTGTTTGGCCCAAACGGGCATCCTGCCTGAGCGCAGTATGTTTTTGGATGATATGCCCAAGAATCTGAAACCTGCCAAAGCATTGGGCATGACCACGGTCTTGGTGAATCATGTTTGCCCGGAGGCGGTTGATTTTATCGATTATTGTCTGGCTCAGGTTGAAGAGCTGGCATATGTTTTTCAGCTTGATTTGAAGGAAGGGGGAGGGTGAGCACACCCGATGTGAGTGTGGTGGTGGTAAGCTGGCAGGTGCGGGCCTTTGTGCAGCGCTGTCTGGCAGCTTTGCCCGCGGCGCTGGCTGGGGTATCGTATGAGGTGATTCTGGTGGACAATGCCTCGCAGGATGGCACTGTTGCCATGGTGCGTGAGAGGTTTCCCGATGTGGTTGTTCTGGAGAATGAGGTTAATGTGCTTTACACCCGGGCGGCAAATCAGGGGATGGCTCGGGCCCGGGCGCGCTATGTGCTGTTGCTTAATCCTGATGTGGTGGCGCATCCGGGCAGCCTGGCGTATTTGGTGCAGTATGCCGAGGCGCATCCCGAAGCTGGTTTGCTGGGCCCCCGCATTTTGAATGCCGAGGGTGAGGATGATTGGCGCACCGGGCGGGCGTTTCCTACACCGTGGTCTGAGTTCATGGATTGGTCAGGTGCCGGGCGCTGGTTTTCTTTCTTGCCATTTTTGTTAAAAAACCGCCGCCTGCATTATGATAGACGCAGTACTTCGGCTGTGCCTCTTCTTTCCGGGGCGTGTCTACTTTTTTCGTTCCAGTTGCCATTGAACCTGCGAAAATTAAACCCTGAATTTGTTTTGTATGGCGAGGATATTGATCTTTGTCGTCGCGTTGCGAATGCAGGTTGGCGCCGCGTGTTGGTGGCTGAGTCGGTCATCACGCATACAGGAGCCGCCAGTAGTCAGCAGCGACCTGCTTTGGCCGCACTAATGGCAATAATCGCCATGAATCGTTATTTTCGGTTATGGGAAGGCAAAAAAGCAGCGTGGTTGCATCGGGCGTTGCTGGGCCTGGTAGGCTTGTTCAAAACTGGTCTTTTCTGTGCCGGAGGCCCGTTACGACCGGCGTGGCATAAAAAATGCGCTCTTTATCGATTAGTTTTATGCTGGGCAAGCGGCTGTTTGGCACGGTTTCAGGTTAGCTGATTTGCTGTCTGTGATGTAAAATAAGATTTCGTTTGCTGCTCATCTTTCAATCGTTTAGATATGATTCGTCCAAACCCATTGCCACTTAATTTACGTGCATCCGTTATCATTCCTGCGTATAATGCCGAGGCTGTGCTGCCGCGATGTTTGCAGGCATTGGAGCATCAGACCATTCCGCAGGATCAGTATGAGGTTATTGTGGTGGATGATGGCAGCATGGACGATACCGCTAAGGTTGCTGATGCGGGGGGAGCCACTGTTATCAGTTCTGAACATGTGGGCCCGGCAGCCGCTCGCAATGCCGGTGCTCAATTGGCCCGGGCAGAGATTATCGTTTTCACTGATGCCGATTGCGAGCCAACCCCCGACTTCTTAGAGCGCATCCTCGAGCCTTTTGATGCGCCTGTCATCAGTGGTGCTCGCGGCGTTTATCTTACCCAGCAGCGATCATTGGTCGCCCGTTTTATTCAATTGGAATATGAAGAGCGGTATCAACGTATTGCCCAGGTTGAGGCCGTCCGTGGCACAGTCGATGCTTTGGATACATCATACGCTGCTTATCGGCGTCAGGTATTTTTAGATGCCGGTGGTTTTGATGTCCGTTTTCTCAATGCTGCCGTCGAGGATCACGAGCTTTCCTTCCGGCTGGCGCATCAGGGACACATCTTCCGATTTATCCCCGAGGCGGCTGTGTATCATTGGCATGTGTCCAGCATTGGCAAATATGCCCGTCGCAAGTTCAGGATTGGCTATTGGAAAGCCTTTTTGGCCAAAGAGCAGCCAGATTACGCCCTGAACGATGCGCACACCACGCAAAGTCTGAAGTTGCAAATCTTGCTGGCGGCACTGTTACTCATCGCTTTGTTGCTGTGGCCATTTTGGCCAGCGGCTGGATGGGTGGCCTTGGGATTGTTGCTACTCTTTTTTATTAGCGCCATTCCCCTCATCCTGCTTATTGCTCGCCGCGATGCCCCTGTGTTGGCAGTCGTGCTTCCTATGCTGCTGGTTCGGGCCTATGCCTCGGGCCTGGGATTTTTTTGGGGGCTCGTTCATGGCCCCAAACATACCCCGTCGTTATAAAATCGCAGTCCACCGACATCATCATTCTGATTCAAGTCTCGCTTACTGAGAGGAGCTAGTTTTCGATGGAATTACGCCAATACTGGGAATTATTCAAAAAGTGGTTATGGTTGATCCTGCTGACCACACTCGTTTCTGCGTTGGCAGCCTACTTTTTCAGCGCCAGTCGAACGCCTATTTATCGGGCATCAGTGCGCTTGCTGGTTAGCCAAAATGTGAGTAACAGTGCCTCCACGCAATATGCCGATATCTTGGCGGCTGAGCGCATGTCCCGTACCTATGCCCAGATGTTGGTAGCCCGTCCCTTGCTTAAAGATGCCATTGCCAAGGCGGGATTGAGCGGCATTGACCCTAAAGACATTGAAAAATCAATTTCGGTGCAACCAGTAAGAGATACACAACTCATTGATTTACATGTTGAATACCCCGACCCGGAGATTGCCGCTGATCTAGCCAATGCACTGCCCCAGGTCTTTGTTGAGGTTAGCAACCAGCAACAAGTGGCCCGCTATCAAGAATTAAAATCGTCACTGCAGCAACAAATACAAGAGCTTGGGCAAGAAATTCAGAATACCGATGCCGATTTACAGGCCTTGGCTGATGCAACAGATAATGAAAGCAAAGCAAGGAGGGCTGTGTTAGAAGATCGTCTGGCGCAGTACCGCGTGACATTCGGAAACGTTTTGGCGCAGCTCGAAAACATTAGACTTGCTGAAGTGAACGCCAGCGATACGATTACTGTCATCGAAGACGCGGTTCCCCCTTCCAGAGATGAGCCCGTGCGTCCCCGCAAATTGATGAATACCCTGCTGGCAGCCATTGTGGGCGGCATGATTGGCCTGGGCACAGCATTTTTGATTGAGTATCTGGATGACACCATCAGAACACCCGATGATATCGCTCGTGTTACGCAATTGAGCACACTGGGCATCATCGCCCGGGATAAGAAGAACGAAGATGGTGGGCTCATCACCTTGATAGAGCCTCGTTCACCCATTGCCGAGGCTTATCGCACCATTCGTACTGGCATCCAGTTTGCCAGCGTCGATAAACCTTTGCGCACGCTGGTGATTACCAGTGCAGGGCCCGGTGAAGGCAAGAGCACCTCTGTGGCCAACATCGCTGTAGTTATGGCGCAAGCTGGTAAGCGTGTGGTCGTCGTTGATGCTGATTTGCGTAAACCCACGCAACATAAACGATGGGGTATCCCCAACACTGTGGGACTCACCGGTGTAATGCTTATGGATGTAGAGGAATTAGATGACGAGAATTTGGAACAACTACTTACTCCAACGCCTGTTGAAAACCTTTGGGTACTAACCAGCGGGCAATTGCCTCACAATCCATCAGAGTTATTGGGATCGCAGAAATTACAGCAGGTTATCGAAAGACTGAAAGAAACCTACGATACGATTATTCTGGATAGCCCTCCCGCATTGGCTGTTACAGATCCCATCGTGTTGGGGCAAGTGATGGATGGGATTATCATTGTTGTTGATGCCGGAACGACTCGAGAGCCCGCGCTGATTCATGTGCTTTCGGAGCTGGAAAAAGTTCAGGCGCACATCGTGGGGCTTATACTCAATCGTTTCAAGAGTGGTTCCAATTCTGGCTATTATTACTACTATTACGAACGCTACTACAGCAGCGATGAGGGTGATGCTCAAGATGGTAAAGCAAGAAAGCCTTCTCGGCAACATTCTAGGCGAGGTGGCATGAATTGGCTCAGTCGTCAGATTTCTCGTTTGAGTCACTAGAAAAATGTAACGACTAACGTACCCGACTTCAATCACCACAAAGGCGCAAAGACACTAAGAACACCAAGCATTTCAAAGCTTTTTCTTTTCTTCGTGCCTTTGTGTCTTCGTGTCTTCGTGGTTTCTAGCCGGGCTACCTTAGTAGTAACAGAAAAATGTAACGATTCACCGCTCCCTCATTGGTCGCGAAGCATACAAAAAATTCCTCTCTTCGTCACCAAGATTAGAGGGCGCCATTTGTATCGCTACAGAGGCATTTTCTAAAATACGCCCGTTAGAAGAGGTATTTTTCTATGTTTGAGAAGGTACTCATCACTGGTGGCGCCGGCTTTATTGGTAGCCATTTGGCCGAGCATTTGCTGGATGCCGGTTGGCAGGTTGCGATTCTCGATAACCTCTCCACTGGTAGATTCGAGAACATTGCACACCTGGTGGGGCGACCGGGATTTTCGTTTGCCATTGACAGCATCACCAACACCATGGTACTGGATCGCTTAGCCAGCGAAAGCCAGGTGATTGTGCATCTGGCTGCGGCAGTGGGCGTTAAATTGGTGGTAGAACAACCGGTTCATACCATCGAGACCAACATCATGGGAACCGAGGCTGTGATGCGGGCTGCTGCCCGGTATCGCACCAAGGTCATCGTCGCCTCAACCTCAGAGGTTTATGGCAAAGGTGTTCGGGTTCCCTTCCGAGAGGATGATGATGTGGTTTTGGGCCCGAGCAGTCGTAATCGTTGGGCCTACGCGGCCTCGAAAATGGTTGATGAGTTTTTGGCATTGGCCTATCATCAAAAATATGATTTACCGGTCATTATCGCCCGCTTTTTCAATACCGTAGGCCCGCGCCAGGTTGGGCGCTACGGCATGGTCATTCCCCGATTTGTAAAGCAGGCATTGCTGGGAGAGCCGATAACTGTGTATGGCGATGGTTCGCAAAGCCGTTGTTTTTGCGATGTGAGCGATACTGTTCGGGCGTTGAGCGCATTACTAGCCTATGATGATGCCATTGGTAAAGTCTTCAATATCGGTTCCATCGAAGAAATCAGCATTCTTGAGTTGGCAGAGCGGGTAAAAACCCTCCTTCATAGCTCATCCTCCATCAGCTTTATTCCCTACGAAAAAGCCTATGCTCCCGGATTTGAGGATATGCAGCGCCGCGTCCCCGATATCTCTCGCATTCAGGCGCTGACAGGTTGGCAGCCGCAAATGACTTTGAATGATATTTTGCAGCGGGTTGCTACCTGGCAGCAGAAATCGTTGTGAGTCATTCTCGACTCCTCTATTCAACCTCCACGCTCATAGTCTTTTCTCAAAAAGGTAATGCCAGAATCGCACGATTCCGTTCTTCCTTGGTACGTGGTTTATACCCAGCTCAGCAAAGAACTTCAGGTGCTTAGCCTGGTGGAGTTGCGTTTGAACCTGCCTGTTTATTTGCCGGAGGTGTACCAGAAATACCATAATCACATACAACTGCGCCCACTTTTTCCCCGTTATCTCTTTGTACAACAAACAGATTCAAGAGCAGGTTGGGTCGAGCTAAATCGTATGCCTGGAATCATTCGTGTTGTCGAATTTGGTGGTGAACCCTTACCCCTGCGCAATGAGGTTGTTCAGGCGATTCGGGCAGAGGTCGAGCGCCTGAATGCCCGCGGCGGTCTCCCGGCAGCACACTATAGCGAAGGCGAAGTTATCAGGCTGCGTTCGGGCCCATTGGCTGGCATGGATGCAGTCTTTCTCAAGCATCTCCCGGCAGCAGACCGGGCGGTCGTTCTACTACACTTTTTAGGACAAGAAAACCAAGTCACAATCAACCTTTCCGATATCGAACCCAGCCCCAAGCGTCGCCGCGGCACCCGTGGACGTGGACGCAAAATACATTATAAGGAAAAGCAAAAATGAAAGAAATGCAAGCGTTACTACAGAAAATAGAAAACCATCAGGCCCGCATTGCTATCATTGGATTAGGCTATGTGGGGCTGCCTTTGGCCACAGCCTTTGTTAAAAACGGCTTCAGCGTAACGGGCATCGACGTTGACCAGAGCAAGGTGGATGCCATTAACCAGGGCATCTCTTATGTAAGTGATATTGCTTCGGAAGAACTTGGGCGTTGGGTTGCAGGTGGGCAATTAAACGCGACCACCGATTACGGCATACTGGATGAAATGGATGTTGCCATCATCTGCGTGCCAACACCATTGAACAAAACCCGCGATCCTGATGTTCGGTTTCTCCTGTCTGCTGGCGAATCTGTGGCAGCCCATCTGCATCCAGGCATGTTGATTGTTCTGGAATCGACCACCTATCCTGGCACCACCGAGGAATTGCTGTTGCCCATGCTGGAGAAGCGGAACAATGGCAGTGAACCATGTAAGGTTGGTAAAGATTTCTTCCTGGCATTCTCGCCCGAGCGCATCGATCCCGGCCGCACCGACTTTACGGTAGAAACCACCCCCAAGGTCGTGGGCGGCATGACGCCCGAGTGCTTGCAAGTTGCCACCACCCTTTACGAGCAGGCTGTGTCCAGCGTGGTTCCGGTCTCATCGCCCGCAGCCGCTGAGATGACCAAACTACTGGAAAACACCTTTCGGGCGGTAAACATTGCCATGGTCAACGAAGTAGCGCTCATGTGCGACAAATTGGGCCTGGATGTGTGGGAAATTATCGACGCCGCAGCCACCAAACCCTATGGCTTTATGAAATTTACACCGGGTCCGGGCGTGGGTGGCCATTGCATTCCCCTGGATCCCCACTATCTTTCATGGAAGCTGAAAACACTCAACTACAACGCCCGATTCATCCAACTGGCAGGCGAAATCAACAGCGATATGCCCCGATACTGGGTCGAGAAGGTGCAGGACGCCCTCAATGACGTGGAAAAAGCTATCAAAGGCAGCAAAATTCTCATCCTGGGTGTTGCTTATAAAAAAGATATTGATGATGTACGCGAATCACCGGCACTGGATATCATAGCCTTGCTGCAAGAAAAAGGGGCAGCAATTCACTATCACGATCCCTATGTTCCAGAATTTACCTATGCTGGCCTTTACTTGCGCAGCGAAACTGATTTGGATAGCGCCTTGCAGGAGGCCGATTGCGTGGTCATTGCCACAGATCATACCCAATACCAGTGGGAAAAGGTCGCAGAACTGGCTGCGCTTCTGGTCGATACGCGTCATGTCTTGTAAAATAACATTTTTGCCCAACAAACTGGGCAGAGTCACTACAAAAAGCAAGAGGAGCTTACGACCACATGTCTAACACAGCAGCCCGAAACACCACAAAGCTCATTAGCCCTTATGGCGGTGAGCTTGTTGATCTAAACGTTCCGGCTAACGAACTGGCACATCTCAAAACCTATGCAGGACGATTACCCGCCGTGCAACTTTCCGAGCGCTCACTTTGCGACTTAGAAATGCTGGCAACTGGCGCATTTTCGCCATTGGATCGTTTTATGGGCGAGCAGGATTACCAGCGCGTTCTGGATGAGATGCGTTTGAGCAATGGCGCCATCTTCCCCATCCCCATCACCCTGCCTGTAACGCCCGGGCCCGATATTCGGCTGGGGCAAGAGATTGCCCTGCGCGATCGCAAAAACAACATCCTGGCCCTGATGACCATTGAAGAAATTTATCAGTGGGATTTAAATGAAGTTGCCGAAAAAGTTTTTGGCTCCACCGATCTCCGGCATCCCCTGGTGGCCGAAATGCACCGCTGGGGCAAAGTAAACATCTCCGGGCGTCTGCGGGTGCTGCAATTACCCCTGCGCTACGATTTCCGGGAGCACCGCCTGACTCCCGCGGAGACTCGTGAACAACTACTGGCCGCGGGCAATAGCAATGTTGTGGCCTTCCAAACCCGGAATCCATTGCATCGCGTTCACGAGGAACTAACCAAGCGGGCAGCAGCCTCCATTGATGGCACCTTGTTGCTGCATCCTGTGGTGGGCATGACCCGCCCGGGCGACGTTGATCACTACACCCGGGTGCGAACTTATAAAGTGCTGACCGAAAAATACTACGAGCCAGGCAGTATCGTGCTGAGCCTGCTGCCTCTGGCCATGCGCATGGCGGGCCCGCGCGAAGCTGTCTGGCACATGCTCATTCGCCGCAACTATGGCGCCAACCACTTCATCGTAGGCCGTGACCATGCCGGCCCAGGCAAAGATTCACAAGGCAACCCCTTTTACGGCCCCTACGATGCCCAGGAAATGGCCAACGCCTTCAGCGAGGAACTAGGCGTCAAAGTCATCCCCTTCAAAATGCTGGTTTACCTGCCCGACGAAAACCGCTATGAAGAAATCGACAAAGTAGACGCCTCGACGCGCACTGCCGCCATCTCGGGCACGCAGGTACGAGAAGAATTCTTGAGCGCCGGGAAAGCACTACCCCAATGGTTTACCCGCCCCGAAGTTGCCGAAATCCTAGCCGACAGCTACCCACCCCGCCACAAACAAGGCTTTGCTGTCTGGTTTACCGGCCTGAGCGGTTCCGGCAAATCGACCACAGCCGAAATTTTGATGACCTTATTACAGGAACATGGCCGCCAGATTACACAACTGGATGGCGATGTCGTGCGCACCCATCTTTCCAAAGGCCTGGGCTTTAGCAAAGAAGATCGCGATACCAACATCTTGCGCATCGGCTTTGTAGCTGCCGAAATTGTACGACATCGTGGCGTAGCCGTTTGTGCCGCTGTCAGCCCCTACCGTGCCACCCGTAACGCTGTACGCAACATGGTGGGCAAAGAAAACTTCATCGAAGTCTTTGTAGATACACCTTTGGAAGTTTGCGAAGCACGCGACGTGAAAGGACTGTACGCCAAGGCCCGCCGCGGCGAAATCAAAGGCTTCACCGGCATCGACGACCCCTACGAAGCCCCCAATAATCCAGAAGTCTTGCTGGACACAGTGGGCGCCACCGCCGAAGACAACGCACATCAGATTGCCGAATATCTGAAACAGCGCGGCTTTTTGAAATAGCACCGCCCTGAGCCTCTGGAGTTGGCACCATGAAACTTTTCACATCGCTATTTGGCAAAAAAAACAAGGCGTCATCCGGCAAATCAAGCAACGCCGTTGTCATCGTCTCCGGGTTACCCCGCTCCGGCACATCGATGATGATGAAAATGCTGGAAGCCGGAGGCCTGGCGCTGGTCATCGACGGGATTCGCACCGCGGATGAAGACAATCCCAAAGGCTACTATGAGTTTGAGCGGGTCAAACAGTTGGATAAAGGGGATACGGCATGGGTGGCCGAGGCCCGAGGCAAAGGGGTCAAAGTCATCTCTGCCCTGCTGGAACACTTGCCCCCAGAGCATGATTACAAAGTGCTTTTCATGAATCGCCATCTGGATGAAGTGCTGGCCTCGCAGCGCAAAATGCTGCAACGCCGCCACGAAAAATCAGACATCAGCGATGAAAAGTTGGCAGAATTGCTGCAAAAGCATGTATTGCAGGTAAAAATAAACCTTTCTCGCCAACCCAATGTTGAGATGCTGGATTTAGATTACAACGCTATGCTGGCTGACCCTTTGCCCTTTGTGCGCGAAATCAACACCTTTTTGGGGGGCAACCTGGATGAGCAGGCCATGAGCGCAGTCATCGACCCTGCACTGTATCGTAATCGGAAGGCGACAGCTTAAGGACTCCCATGAAACCTGCATCTCGTGGCAACAGCCTTTATGCAGCGCTCATGGGCGTTGCAGTCGTACTCATGCTCATCCTGCTGGGGACGAAACTGTTTGCCCGCGTGCACACCAACCTATTCAGCCTAACCCTGGCGCAGGTGTGGACAGATGATACACTTATTCCCACGGCCAAAGCCTGCCCCGACACCACTGACGATGCACTCATGCGACAGCTCCAGAAGCATCTGCAAAAGAGCGGAGCCGCGGATGCACACCTTGCATTGCATCGGGGTGAGATAGCCTGCCTCTCCGGCAATGTGGCCCAGGCTGTCGATATCTGGAGCCAGGGATTGGGGCAGGCTATCTCGGATCCAGTGCGTCAGTTGTACACGGCCACAGGCCAATTTTCGCAGGGGGTGCTGCTGACAGAGGTCGATGCAGAGGGGATAGCCAATTATGCAGCGTCTCGCGGCAAGAAAATTGTCAACTCAGACCTGAACTTAGCCATTGCCTGGTTAGAAATGGCTGTTGCCTACGACACCTCAGACAAAATCGTGACGCAACTGGCCAGCTACTACAAAAAAAATGCACAGCCCGAAAAAGCCGCAGCATTGTGGAAGCATCTGCAACAGAGCTACGATGCAGAAAGCGTTACACATTGGTTTGCACAAGCCAAAGGTGCAGCATTAGCCCAAGACTGGGCCGCTGCAATGCGTGCTTATGTGCAAGCGGCTGAGCGAGAAAAGGACATTAAAAAAAGCGCAACCTACTATCGGGCAGCGGGCAAGATGGGCATTCGGGCCCAACACTATGATGCTGCCCAGGAAGCATATCAAAAAGCGATAAACCTGCAACCAGACAAGGTGACCGGCTATTTGGATATGGGCAGCCTCTTCCGCACACGCAAACGCTACGATCAAGCGGCTCAGTGGTATGAGAAAGCTCGAAGCATCGATCCCCATAACTATCAGCCCGATTATTATTTGGGACTATTGGCCCGCGACCAAAAACATTATGACGAGGCAGTGGCTTATTTTGATCGAGCGCTGGAACTAAAACCCGAGAACGCAACACTGTTGTACTACAAAGCGGTAACGTTGGATAACTTGCAGCGTCGGAGTGAAGCTACCGACATCCTGCAGCAGGCCATCGAAGTGAATGAAAAAGCTCCGCAAAGCTGGCAAGACCTATTGGCCAAGTGGCAGCGAAACCCCGACTACGCCCAGGATCCTGACCGCTGGTGGGAAAAGGGACACCTGGCAGAGAAAGAAAAAGATTGGGAGCAAGCAGCCGCCATCTACCATCAGGGCGCACAACAGGCCCAACCCCCCGATGACTACCGCTTGCTAGCGCGCGAAGG